>NZ_JBSREC010000113.1:0-33154 GCF_055145805.1 Methanomicrobium sp.
GGAGGGATTTTGCAGAGTGTGGATAAGGGCAGAATTATGCATGAGATATTTGCCGGTGAGGATGCCGCATCTGTTCTGGAAAAGTATGACCTTAAAGGTAAGATAAACCCTGAAGATTATACCAGAATTTACAGGAAATTTATAAAATCCGACTTTATGAATGATGTTACAGAAACACATTGTGAACTTGCATTTAAAACCACAATCGGCGGATACAGGTTTTCCGGCTCTATCGACAGGCTTGTTAAAAAGAGGGACGGCTGGTATATAATTGATTATAAGACCGGAGATAAAAAAGAGGAAGAGTCCTATTCTGTTCAGATGGCGGTCTACAAAAAAGCGGCCGCTGATATACTTGGCACTGACGTCAGAACATACATCTACCACACACAGACCGGAGAATTTACAGAGATCTTTGATCTTACAGATACACAATCCTTAATTGTGAAAACCTGCGAGAGTATATCAGGTGCTTTTTAGATGGGAAGGGTATTTTTTACTGAAGAGGATAATCCGTTTTCACTCTCCAAAACCCTTTCCTGCGGGCAGGTTTTCAGGTGGCGGGAATCTGACGGATGGTGGAGTGGCGTTGCATACGATAAGCTGATTAAAATAAAACAGAACGGAAATGAACTAAGATATTCAGGCTGCGATGAGGCATTTTTAATTCATTACTTCCACCTTGACGCCGATCTGAACAAAATCCTTGACTCAGTAAACAAAGATGAGCACATAAATGCCGCAATAGAAGAACACCGGGGCCTTCGGATAATCAGACAGGACCCCTGGGAGTGTCTTTTGACATATATCTGCGCCCAAAACGCCAATATTCCATTTATCGAAAAGATGCTTTTTAATATGTCTGATATGTGCGGAGATGTTATTAAAACCGAATTCGGGACCGCACATGCCTACCCGACACCACAAAGACTTTCATCGCTTTGCGAATCCGACATTACGGGGTGTTCAACAGGATACCGCTCCCCATATATTCACGGGACAGCGTATGAGATTGTATCAGATCCCAATTGGGCGGAATTTATCAGAAACCCTGACTATGAGGTGGCAAGAAAAGAGATTATGAAATATAAGGGAATCGGCAAAAAGGTGGCAGACTGCATTCTTTTATTCGGATTTCAGAAGTATGAGTCATTTCCGGTTGACAGATGGGTTGAAAGAATCATGTATAAATTCTACGGAGTCGGAAACCCGGAGAGGGCACTTACAGCCGGAGAATACGAAAAAATAAGAAAATTCGGACAGGAGTATTTTGGGGAATATGCAGGATACGCACAGGAGTATCTGTTTGCAGGCCGCTGAAAAATACTTCTTATTAAAATATTCAGAATATGCAGGGAATGATTATTTTTGTCTTTTCTCTGTAATCAGAATAACTTTCCCCAAATTCTTCTTTAAGCATCGTCTCTTCCCGTGGGATTTTGTATATGCATATTATTACAAATGAGATTATTCCAAACAGCCCTACAAACCAGTTTGAGGTCAGAAGAAGCTGGCCTGCCATCATCATAAAAAATGCGGTGTACATCGGATGTCTGACATACCTGTAAGGGCCTGTTGTAACAAGTCTGTGGCCTTTCCAGATCTCAAGTTTCATTGACCAGTCGCCTTTCAGTTCTTTTAAAACAAAATACATAAGCAAAAATGAGGCTGCGTAAACAAACACCCCAAAAACCCGGATGGTGTCTGAAAAATGCATCATAAAGCCGTCAAAATAAGTGGATAAGCAATATATAACCGGAATTATCACCATACCCAAAGTATTGAATCCCAGAAGAAAGATATCGGTTTTTGTACTTTTATTTATTTTTCTTTCACGTTTTTGAAATCTTTTGACATCCCCTGCACGAATGACTAAAAATACAATAATCATAATGATAAGAGCAGTTTTGTAAATTATTTCATCCATATATATCTGATTAATATTAATTATACGGGGTTTTAATTTTTGTCTGTCCACAGCCTGAATTTTCAGGACATTTATTCACACTTTCGGACTGCACACCTTTTTTTTATATACCTTTAATTTAAGACTAAACCGATATGGGAAATGATAAAGAATCTTCTTACCCCGGGGGAATTTATGAAGAAGGTATCTCAGAGTTTGACAAAAAAGGCGTAATTATTGCAAATATCATGATTATTCTCTGGCTTATTGTCGGGATTTTTGCTGTATGGATTTTTTATCCGCCGGCAGGGATTGTTTACGGGCTTTTCATAGCAGTTATGTTTATGTTTGTCATGCGAAAGGCACTCTGCACGAAATGCTATTACTACGGTAAAAGGTGTTCCATGGGATGGGGGCTTTATACTGCAAAGCTTTTCAAAAAAGGGGATGTTAACACATTCAAAGGATGTGCCGGCTCAAAATTTGCACCGTTTTTGTGGATGACTGTATCATTTCTACCCGTTGTGCTTCTGGTTATCTCAACATACTTTTCATTTTCGATTTTTAAGGCTGTATTCATTGTGATTCTGATACTGTTAATCATAATAATTGCAGGCACAAAAAACAGGGAAAAAGCCTGCCAGGTCTGCAAAATGAGATATCTCTGCGCCGGCAGTGCGGCAAAAGATAAGGATTAAGGATTGAAAAAAGAGGGCCAGACTTTTTACCATGAGGGAAAATAAAAGGGCAGCAGAAAAAGATCTGATGAAAATTCCCGGTGTCGGGAAAAGAACAGCCGGGGATCTGATAAATCTCGGATATGATTCGGTTGAGTCTCTTGCAGGACAGAATCCGGAGCAGATGTACCAAAAGCTCTGCATCATGCAGGGCGGATGCTCCGACAGATGCAACCTGTATGTGTACAGATGTGCCGTTTATTTTGCCGAAAACCGGGATAAAAATCCCGACCCCGACCTTCTTTTATGGTGGAACCGGAAGGACTGAATTTTTAATTATTATCATATCTTTTCAATATTTTAGAGATTTTCATTTTATACTGTCTTTTTTCATCACCTTTCGGTTATATATACAGGAGCCTGTGATAAGGGTATAAACGAAGGTTTTGCTGATGGATGAATTCATGAAAGCCGCAATTGATGAGGCAAAGAAGGGACTTTCTGAGGGAGGGATACCTGTCGGTGCTGTGCTTGTTCAGGACGGACGAATTATCTCTAAAGGACACAACAGAAGAGTCCAGAACGATGATCCCTTAATGCATGCCGAGATCGACTGCATAAGAAATGCCGGAAGAATCGGGAGATATTCAGCATGCACTCTTTATTCAACGCTGATGCCATGCTATCTCTGTGCAGGCGCCATAGTTCAGTTCAATATCCCGAAGGTTGTCGTGGGAGAGTCTGATAATTTTACCGGTGCAAAGGAGTTTCTGGAGAAAATGGGGGTTGAGATTGTAGACCTTGATCTTTCGGAATGTAAGGAGATGATGGCTGATTACATTGATAAAAATCCTGAGCTGTGGAATGAGGATATCGGGGTTTTGTAAGTCCCGGGAATATTATAAAATATTTTCATATTAAAAAATAGTTTTTTAAAAAAAGTGAATTCCGGTTTTCCGGATAGCTGATGCTCAACACTTATCAGGACTTTATCTGCCTGAATTTTCCTGCAATTATGAGTCCATTTTTTTATTCATCAGCGTTGAAAAGACAACAATCAATAGCATCACAATAACAAATATTGAGATGTATAATCCCGTTTCTGTAACACCCATTTCAATATTTAAGATACTTGCAATGATTGCAACAATACTTGCGACTAAGACAACCATCTGCCTTTTACCGTATGTCATAAAAAATAACAGTACGTAGTTTTTATTTATGCATATCGGCAAATATGATATAAAAGAGTAATTTGATTCAAGTGACAATTGAAAAGAAAATTGCATCCTTTTTTAATATGGATGATGAGACCTGGGAGAGGCACACAAACCCGTGGAGTGTGTGGACAAGAAACACAGTCCTTGCCATTCTGATTTTAGCATTCTGGAGCCGTGTCTTGCTGGGACTGTGGTCACTTGTTCCGGTTGCCTTTGCACTAATATGGATGTGGATTAACCCGAGGCTTTTTAGAAAGCCAGAATCCACAGACAACTGGGCATCAAAAGCGGTTCTTGGCGAAAGATTATGGCTGAACAGAAAAATAGTTCCCGTCCCGAAGCATCACCTTCTCGCACCGAACATTCTCTCGGCTGTCTCAGGAACAGGGCTTTTGTTTGTTATTTACGGCGTTTATTTTCTGGAAATCTGGCCGACCCTCTTTGGGGCAGCCTTAATATATATGGGCAAACTGTGGTTTTTGGACAGAATGGTCTGGCTGTATGAGGATATGAAGGACACGATACCCGAATAGACAGCTGTTTGTATGATTCAGATATAAATCCATTTTATACCAAAAAAAATATTAATCGTATTTTCTAAATAGAGCCGGGTTTTGCCTTTGGATCAACCAGCGCCTTATATGCAATGCCCCTATGATAGTGATAATCGCGACGATTACTCCGACAACAATCATCATCAGAGGTATCCCCTCATCCGGAGACGTAACTGGCGCAGGTGGTGCTACGGTCGGCGTCGCGGTTGTTGTAATTGCATTGGGTGATGAGAAAACAGGTGACCCGAACGGCGGGATAAATGTGACATGGCCGCAGTACACAAGTGAGAATGGTAAGTATCTCGACATTAATGAGACAATGACGATTAAGAGCGATTAATAAACCCCACTTTTTTTATTATCCTATAAAAAAACATTTTTGGAATCCACAGAAATTCTACTTTTTCCCAGATATCCGCATGATTAATATATCCGCAGGTAAATAGAGAGCTAAAAACCAGAGGGGGAAGAAATTAGATGACAGAGAAGATAAAGGGAGCAATCGTTCAGAGGGACAGGGAGACTTACGCAATAGTCCCCAGAAGTCCGGCGGGGATAGTAAAACCTGAGAACCTTGAAAACATCATAAAAACGGTTCGAAAATACAAAATACCGATTATCAAAATGACTTCAGGGCAGAGAATGGCCCTTGTAGGTATAAAGGAAGAGGATATCGACAAAGTCAAAATGGACCTTGGTATGCCCATAGGAGAAGCAACCGCACCCTGTCTTCATTATGTCCAGACATGCCCGGGGACTGCAGTGTGCAAATTCGGAAACCAGGACTCACTCTCACTCGGGCTTGAGATGGAAGAGCTTTACAAAGCGATGGATCTTCATGCAAAGGTAAAAATGGGTGTATCAGGATGTCCAAGATGCTGCGGTGAGAGTTATATGAGAGATATAGGCGTATTTGGCACGGCAAAGGGCTGGACTGTGACATTCGGAGGAAATTCCGGGGGAAGACCGAGAATAGGTGATAAAATCGCAAAGGATCTTACAAAAGATGAGGTTTTAGACCTTACCAGAAGGCTTCTTGAATACTACTGGATCAACGGAAAATCCGGTGAGAGGACTGCACGTTTCATGGAGAGAATCGGATTTGAGAGGCTTGATTCAGAGCTTCTGACAACAATTCCGTATATACCGATGAAGTAAAGTGCATTTTAAAAAATTGCCATAACAGACTGCTTGCTGTAAGTTCAGATTTGAACAGATGAATATGTAAGAAGCCTGCTTATGGCATTTTTTCCCCGGCTACGTCAGGAATCAGCAGGAGATACATCACTATTTTAAGGATTATCTGACGAATAAGGAATTAGTTCTTTTAAACAACCATGAGGTTTTAATACAATACAGGTTTTAATTATCAATAAAAAGGGATCAGGGCAGATGAACCGGCATAACCAGAAGAATGATACAGAAATTCCCATGGAGGTCTCACAGCATTGTGATATCCGGATGGAGGCCATAACAAGGGTACTGCCAATCCCACAATTTGCAATAGACAATAATCACAGAGTTATTTACTGGAACGAGGCTCTTGAAAAATACTCAGGAATAAAAGCCAAAGAGATTATGGGGACAACCAGACACTGGGAGGCTTTTTATTCCAATGAAAGACCCTGCATGGCAGATTTGCTGATCAACAGGAAGGAGGACAGGATTCCTGAATTCTATAAAGATAAATATAAAAAGTCCTCATTTATTGAAGGCGCCTATGAACTAACCGACTTCTTTGAAAAAATGGGAGAGTCCGGCGCCTGGCTTCATGTTACAGTTGCTGCAATAAAAGATGAAGAGGGAAAGATCATTGGTTCTGTAGAAACGCTTGAAGACATATCTGATCTTATAAATGCAGAAAAATCCCTAAGTGAGAGTGGATCCTATATCAGGACAGTACTTGACAATCTTCCAATCGGTGTCTCGGTAAACTCGCTTAACCCGGAAGTATTATTTGAATATTTCAATGAGAACTTTCTGAAATACTACCGGACAACTGCAGAGGCTCTTTTGAAACCGGATTCATTCTGGGATGTGGTATTTGAAGACCCCTTTTTTAGAGAGGAGATTAAAAAAAGGGTTCTTGAGGATACTGCCATCGGCGAACCTGAAAAAATGTTCTGGGAAGAGATTCCGATCACCCGTTTTGGCGAGGAGACGACATATGTCAGCGCCAGAAATATCCCTGTCCCCGGAAAAAAAATGTTAATATCAACAGTATGGGATGTTACTGAAAGGAAAAGGGCTGAAGATGAGCTGAGAAAAAGCCAGATAATGCTTGCGGAGGCTATGGATCTTGCATCTCTTGTGAACTGGGAATTTAATGTGTCAACGGGCATCTTTACGTTTAATGACAGGTTCTACGCCTTTCATGGCACTACTGAGAAGCGCGAAGGCGGTTACCTGATGTCGGCAGAGGAATATGCCCGGAGATTTGTTTACCCGGATGATCAGCATATTGTTGCTGAACAAGTAAAAAAAGCCATAGAGACCACAGATCCGGGATATATAGCTCAGGTGGAGCACAGGATTGTCCGCAGGGACGGTGAAATCCGGTATATTGTCGTGCGTTTCGGAATCATAAAGGACAAAAACGGGGTTACAATCAGAACCCATGGTGCAAACCAGGACATAACAGAACGCGTAAAAACGCAGGAAGCCCTCTCTGTCGCAAACAAAAAACTCAACATGCTTTCCTCCATAACAAGGCATGATATCCTGAATCTGATTATGGTAGTCCGGGGCTATCTAGAATTATCAGAAGATATTGATGACGAAACCATTCTTAAGGATTATATATTAAAAGAGAAAGAAGCGGTTGATGCTATCGAGCATCAGATCGAGTTCACCCGTTATTACCAGGACATCGGAGTAACAGAGCCAAAATGGCACAATCCAGGTGAAATTATAACTGGGGTTTCCAGGTCTCTGGATCTGAAAGATATTAAACTGGAAAATTTCTTAAACAACTTAGAAATCTTCGCTGATCCCTTAATCGAGAAGGTATTTTATAATCTGATAGAAAACACAATCCGCCACGGAGGAGATGTATCAACCATATCCCTGTCATACACAGAGACTGATGAAGGACTCATAATCACCTACCGCGATGACGGTGTGGGAATAGCAAAAGCCCAAAGGAAGATGCTTTTCAAAAAAGGCGAAGGCATACATACCGGCCTTGGTCTGTTCCTTTCACGCGAAATCCTCTCTATTACAAATATCACAATTGAGGAGAACGGCAAAGAAGGAGAGGGTGTAAGATTTGAGATTACAGTCCCGAAAGGCAATTACCGGTTTAATGAGGATTAGGGCTGAATATTTATTTTGATTCACAGGAATTCCGGGTGAGTTTATTTGGAATTTCTATTTTTTTTCCATATCTCAGATATGACTCGTCATTGTTATCAGTCTGACGGCATAATAATCATATAATGATCACCGGCGAACTGAGGAATAAGGTAGATAATCTGTGGAATATGTTCTGGACCGGAGGTATTACAAATCCTCTGGACGTTATTGAGCAGATAACCTATCTGATGTTTATCCGCGATCTTGATGAGACTGACAGGATACGGGAAAAGGAATCTTTGATGCTTGATGCTCCGTTTGAGAGCCTGTTTCCAAAGGATAAGGATTTTCTTCGCTGGTCTGTGTTTCGGGACTTATCTGCTCCGAAGATGTATGATGTGG
This sequence comes from Methanomicrobium sp., assembly GCF_055145805.1. Taxonomy (NCBI): domain Archaea; kingdom Methanobacteriati; phylum Methanobacteriota; class Methanomicrobia; order Methanomicrobiales; family Methanomicrobiaceae; genus Methanomicrobium; species Methanomicrobium sp. The sequence goes on from NZ_JBSREC010000113.1 coordinate 8,054, forward strand.
TTCTATCAGAGGTTTTTCCGTTCATAAAAAACCTTCATGCCGACAAGAACAGTGCATATGCGAAGTACATGGGAGATGCGATATTCAAGATCCCGACTCCTCTTCTTCTTGAAAAGATTGTAACAGCGCTTGATGAGATGGATATCTCAAAGCGTGATGTAAGGGGCGATCTGTATGAATATCTGCTCTCAAAGATTTCAACGGCGGGGACAAACGGTCAGTTCAGAACGCCGCGTCACATCATAAGAATGATGGTTGAGCTTTTATCGCCGGGACCCGAGGATATCATATGTGATCCGGCGTGCGGTACATCCGGATTTCTGGTTTGCGCCGGGGAATACATCCTTGAGAATCACCGCGATGAGATATGGTACAATCCGAAGATTAAGGATCACTATCATAACAGGATGTTTTACGGGTTCGATATGGACAGGACGATGCTTCGTATCGGTGCAATGAACCTGATGATGCACGGAATTACAAACCCAAATATAGAATACCGCGACAGTTTATCGGAGCAGAATCCTGATGCAGACAAATACTCAGTAATTCTCACAAATCCGCCTTTTAAGGGCTCTTTAGACTACGATATCGTATCAGCAGATCTCCTGAAAGTTGCGAAGACCAAAAAGACCGAGCTTTTATTCCTCTCTTTGTTTGTCAGAATGCTGAAAGCCGGAGGACGCTGCGGTGTTATCGTTCCCGACGGAGTTTTATTCGGCTCATCAAATGCACATAAGGCAGTTCGCAGGATGCTCATTGAGGAGCAGCGGCTTGAGGCTGTAATCTCGATGCCGTCCGGAGTCTTCAAACCCTATGCCGGGGTTTCGACTGCGGTTTTAATCTTTACAAAGACGAATGCGGGCGGAACAGACAAAGTCTGGTTCTATGACATGCAGGCCGAAGGGTTTTCACTGGACGACAAGCGTGCAAAGATAGCAGAAAACGACATTCCGGACATCATTAAACGCTTCCACTCACAGGAAGAAGAGCAAAGCCGCGAGAGAACTGAGAAGAGTTTTCTTGTGCCAAAGGATGAGATTGCAGAAAACGGCTATGATCTTTCCATAAACAAATACAAAAAAATCATCTACGAGAAGACAGAATACCCGAAACCAAAGGAGATTATTGCCGAGATCCGCTCTCTCGAAAATGAGATCACAAAGGGAATTGACGAGCTCGAGGGGATGCTTGAGTGAGTAAGTATGAGATGGTGAGACTTGGGGATGTTTATACTATTACATCTAGTAAACGAGTCTTTCAATCTGAATGGAAATCAAAAGGCGTTCCTTTTTACCGTGCCCGTGAAATTGCAAAATTAGCTATTAATGGTTATGTTGATAACGAGTTATTCATTTCAGAAGAAATGTATGACAAATATAACGCAAAATATGGAATGCCTCAACCAAACGATTTGATGGTAACAGGAGTTGGAACACTTGGCGTTTGTTACGTTGTCAAAGAAAAAGATAAATTCTATTTTAAAGATGGAAACATTATTTGGCTCAAACCAAAAGGAAAAATTTGTTCACAATATGTAAAATGGGCATTTAAGTCACATTCGATTAAAGAACAAATACACAGAAATTCAAGTGGGACTACGGTTGGGACATACACAATCACAAACGCAAATAAAACTTATATCCCTCTCCCCCCCCTCAATGAGCAGCGCCGGATTGCCGAATCACTTGACCTTGCCTCGTCACTGATTGAGAAGAGGAAGAAGCAGATTGAACTTCTTGATTTGCTTGCGAAGAGTCTTTTTATTGAGATGTTTGGTGATCCGGTTGAGAATCCGATGGGGTGGGAGGTTGTGCAATACAGTAGTATTCTCATTGAAAAAGCACAGAATGGTTTTTTTGCAAAAAATAATGAATATACCTCAAATGGTAATGCAAAAGTAATATGGATTAGTGATTTTATAGACAGATTAAGTTGTGATCTAAGTAAATTAAAAAAAGTTCAAGCAACTAAAAAAGATATTCAAAAATATCAAGTATCATACGGGGATTTACTATTTTGCAGATCATCTCTTGTAAAAGCAGGTATTGGAAAAAGCAGTCATGTTCCAAAAAACATTAAAGAAAACACGATATTTGAGTGTCACATAATCAAAACAAAAGTGAATTTAGAAAAAGTAAATCCAATATTCCTACAAGTGCAAACAACCACAGATTTCTTTAGAGAACAAATATTTACTAATTCAAAAACATCTACAATGACAACTATAAGTCAGGAAGGAATTACAAAGAATATGATTATCCTGCCGCCAATTGGCCTCCAAAATTATTTTGCGGACATTATGTCATTTGTTGAAACCCAAAAATCCATCCTGCAATCCGGTCTGGAAAAGCTGGAGATGAATTATAACGCCCTGATGCAGAAATATTTTGAGGATGTGTGAATCTCAAAAAGGTGACCGCAGGTCGCCCGGGGTTTCGAAAGGGGTGTTAACCCCTTCGTTCGGCAACCCGCAGTTCGCATCGCTTCGTAAACTCAGCGAACACGCCCTGTCCTCAGGGCTTGCGCAGTATGATATGCCGGCCTGAATGCTACCCTTCCGGGTAGCATCAGCCGGTGATTATCCAAAATTCTTTTATTACTTAGTTTATATTCAGCAATCGAAGCAGAGAGGGAGGCTCGTCCCTCCCTCCTGCGGCCTGTCGCTTTTCAGGGGGAGGGTTTCAAGGGAGGGGGACTCTCCCCCTCCCTATATCAGAATCGGGTCATAATCCAGTCATAGGATACAGAAAATATCATGAGCAATTAAAAATTTAAAACACAAATTGGTTGAATAAATCAAAATAGAATTCCTTAACCACTCAATTTGGATTGAAACTTTGGAATTATAATCGGGTCATTAATCAGGTCATAATCCGGTCAAAACGGGTCACAGAATTATGAAATTTCATTAACCTGTCAACCACACTAACTAAACCCGTCGAATTCGACGGGTTTAATGGATCAAATTAACTAAAAACCCGCTGCCAAAATCAAAATATCCAAACCCATATTTTAAATTCCTGTAAAATCAGAATATAAATTATATTTATATACCTGCGCTAAAATGACTGCAAACTTCTCGTATCTTCAATCAACCGGTGGTCCCCAGGCAGTAACAGATGCAGCCGCTGCCGCCGAAAATTCATTCAGTGCAGGGCCTGCAATCTGCACAATGGCCTCCCGCCGTGCCCTTGAAATCGCGGTTAAGCACGTATTTAAGACTGAAACCGGACTCTGGTGTGACTCGGACAATCTGAGTGATTATATATTCAACCCGGATTTTCGCTACCTTACCGGAAGTGCACTTTTTACAAAACTAAACTTCATCAGAAAGGCAGGAAACAACGCTGCACACACGAGTGAAGCGATAACAGACGCACAGGCGATAACCGCCCTCTCAAACCTTCATGATTTTCTGGTGTTTCTCGCCGAAAGGGGTGGATATAAAACGCAGGTGCCGAAATTCTCACCGGCATTAATCCCCGGAAACAAGAGCCCGGAAAAATACACGGAATACGAAACCCGCCGGGCATACATCGACACAATGCTGCTTGACGCAGGATGGGAGCCAAATAAAAACTGGATAAACGAGTATGAAATAACAGAGATGCCAAACAAAAGCAACATCGGATTTGCCGATTATGTTCTGTTTGACACCGACGGAAAGCCTCTCGCCGTAATCGAGGCCAAAAAGACAACAACTGATATCGGAGCGGGAAGACATCAGGCAGTTCTCTACGCCGATAATCTGGAAAAACGCTTCGGGCAGAGGCCTGTAATATTCCTCTCAAACGGATATGAGACAAAGATATGGGACGATCGCCACTATCCCGAACGCCCTGTATCAGGCATTTATTCACTCCGTGATCTGCAAAAGGAGTTTAACAAAAACAGAATAAAATACCCTCTCACAAACATCGTACCTGACCCGAAGATTACCGACCGCTACTATCAGATACAGGCGGTAAAATCCGTCTGTGAAACAATCGATGACAAAAACCGGAGAAAAGCCCTTCTTGTAATGGCAACCGGCAGCGGGAAGACAAGAACAGTAATCTCAATCGTTGACGTCCTCACAAAAAACAACTGGGCAAAAAACGTCCTCTTCCTGGCAGACAGAACTGCTCTTATCAGGCAGGCGAAAAGAAGCTTCAGCGCAAATCTTCCCGACATCTCACTCTGCAACCTAACCGAGGATAAAAGTCAGGCGAATTCAAGAATCGTATTCTCAACATACCAGACTATCGCAAACCAGATTGACGAGGCAAAAAACGAAGAGGGAAAACGGCTCTTCACCCCCGGACACTTCGACTTAATCATAATAGACGAGGCCCACCGGAGTATCTACAACAAATATAAAGACATCTTCACATACTTCGACGCTATCCTAATCGGCATGACCGCAACCCCGAAAGACGAGATAGACAGAAACACTTACCAGCTCTTCAGCCTCCCATCCGGAGACCCGACATTCGGCTACGAACTAAGTCAGGCGGTATCAGACGGCTACCTTGTAAACTACCAGACAGTCATTACAAACCTCAAATACTTACAGGAAGGTATCACCTACGCAGACTTATCAGAAGAGGAAAAGGAGCAGTACGAAGATACATTCACAGACACCGACGGAAATCTCCCCGAAACAATTGAGAGCAGTGCAATAAACAAATGGGTATTCAACAAAGATACAATCCGAAAGGCGCTAAACATCCTGATGACAGAAGGTCTGAAAATAGAATCAGACAGCAAAATAGGAAAGACAATAATATTTGCAAAAAGCCACGCCCACGCTGAAAAAATACTCGAAGTATGGGGTGAGCAGTACCCTAATTACCCCTCCCACTATTGCAGAATAATTGACAACTACACAAACTATGCACTGGACTTAATCGACGACTTTTCAGAACCGGAAAAATTCCCGCAGATAGCAGTCTCGGTTGACATGCTTGACACCGGAATCAACGTCCCCGAAATTTTAAATCTCGTATTCTTCAAAAAAGTATTAAGCAAAGGGAAATTCTGGCAGATGATAGGACGAGGAACACGCACCTGCAAAGAATTAATAGACGGAAAAGACAAGACCTGCTTTTCCATATTCGACTTCTGTTCAAACTTTGAATTCTTCAGTATAAACTCAAACGGAGTCACCGGAAACTTCTCTCTTCCCATTCAGTCAAGACTCTTTGCAGTAAGGCTCGATATCATAAGAGCACTTCAGAATATCGACTATCAGACTGAAGAATTAACAGAGTTCAGACAAAGGCTGATAGCAGAGCTTACAGAAAAAGTAAACCGGCTAAATCGTGAGAACTTCGCCGTAAAACAGCATCTTGCATCGGTTGACAAATTCAGAACAAAAGATGCCTTCAATTCCTTAACAGAACTTGACATCTTTGAGATAAATGAGCATATTGTCCCTCTCATAACCCCGGAAGAGGACGAGATAACCGCAGTCACATTCGATGAACTGATGTATCACATCGAACTTGCAAACCTCATAAAAAAGCCGTGGAAAAAGGCAAAACAGGAACTCAGAAAAAAAGCAGACCGGCTTTCAGACTTTGCAACAATCCCGGAGATAAAAGAAAAAAGTCCTTTAATCAGAAAAATCAGGGACGGTTCATACCTTGACCATGCAGGAATAAACGAGTTTGAACATATAAGAGAAGAACTCCGGGATCTGATGAAATACCTGAAAGGGGATAAAAAATTAGTTTACACAATTGATCTCGATGACGAGATTCTTCTCCATAGTAAAAACGCCCCATATAATGCAGGCAGCGAACTTGGAAACTACCGGCAGAGAGTGGAAAAATACTTAGTAGAGCATCAGGAAAAACCTGCAATCCAGAAGCTTAAAACCAACTGTGCTGTAACAAAAAATGACCTTGATGAGCTCGCAAAAATTCTCTGGGAAGAACTGGGATCAAAAGATGAATACAAAAATGAGGCAGGCGATCTTGCTCTCGGAGAGTTCATCAGAAGCATAGCCGGGATAGAAAAAGACGCAGTAAACAGAGAATTTTCAGAATACATTGCAGGTGCAAAACTTGATCTCCGGCAGATAGATTTCGTCAAAAAAATAATCGACTACATTGCCATAAACGGAATCATGAAGAACACAGGAATTTTAATGGAATCACCCTTCACCGATGCCGGAAGTATCTCTGAAATATTTGATATGAATGATATTCTGGCAATCAGGAAGATAATCGACGGAATAAACAGAAACGCTGTTGCATAAATTCAGTTTTTATTATCTATCAATATCTATCAGTTTGTTACATTCTGATAGATAATGTAAAAAAGACGAGATGTGACAGATCTCTTAAATACTAATTTAGTAGATTTTATTATTTGATTAGTGATTAGAAAAATCCAGTAAAAAAATTATTTTTCTATCTCCTTTCAAAGCAAACTTTCCTCATTAAATATAAAGATAAACTCCCTTCCCCGTTTTTCCTTTTTGATACAGCCTAAATCCGCAAGAGTCATGAGGTCTGTTCTTGCTGTCTGGTAAACAACTCCGTGAGTCTCCATAACCTCCCTGATTGTAAAGAAATCGTCGCTGTTTTCCATCATCTCCCTGAGGATATCGGCCTGTCTCGGATTGATATCCGGAATGGTCTTTATTAGTGCTTTTGTCGCATTCTGTTCGCTTTGTTTTTTCTCTATGTAGGTGAGAAGATCTAATCTCGCCTTTTCTATACACCGGATGTTGTACAGGATGAAGTAAGTAAGATCCATCTCATCGTATTCAGTGTGCAGGTATGCAAGTGCATAGTCTTTCTTTGACCTGAGAATAATCCTTGATATCGGCATATACTCAAAAAGCCAATACCCCCTTGAGAGGACATACCAGTAAAAGATGCTCCTTGCACATCTTCCGTTTCCGTCTTCAAACGGGTGAATATACCCTATAAGGAAGTGAAGTATGATTCCCTTTATTATCGGGTGTATGAATGTCTCTGCACCCTCACTGTCATCATTTGCAAACCGGCATAACTCATTCATCATTTCAGGAATTTGTATATATTTTGGCGGTATATGATGGACTGTACCCGTTATTGGATTGGCCACCACAATCTCGTCATTGTTCCTGAATCTTCCTACTTCTGAATCCTCAAGTGTATTCTCCGTCACAATGCGATGGATTTCAAATATGAATTCCGGTGTCAGAATATCATCCTTATGCTTCAGGATGTGCTGCATCGCCCTGTAATTGTTTAATACCATATGCTCGGACTTGTTCCCTGCCTTTTTTCCCTTCCGAAGCATCTCCTTTGCCGCTTTGTGACTTGTTGCCGCACCTTCAAGGATTGAGGATGCAATCGCCTCCTCCATCAGTGAGTTTACGATGTAGGACTGGTCAAGTTTTATGCTTTTATTATGTATTCTTATGTTTCCGGAGAGATACTGGTCAAATATATGCAGACTCCGAGATATCTCAGGCGTTGTCGAATATCTTAAATCAAGAGGGGGGTAGGGGGGGGCCTCATATTTCATCATCCTAAGAAACTTCATAAAAACCCACGCGGTAGCTCTCTTCTTCGGATCTTCGATTCGGTACTTCAATTCATCCCAGTATAGATACCGATTGTTGTATTCAGTAACCTGCCTGAGGAAATCCGGCTCTCTATGTATTTCTTTTATATTGGCGAGAATCTTTTCATCATGGATCTCAGGCGGTCTTTCGGGAAGTTTTCTCAAATAGCCCCACACTCCTAAATACTAATTTAGTATATTTTAGTAGTTGATTAGTATTTCGCCTGAAAGTATATAACCAAATACTAATTTAGTAGATTTTAGTAGTTGATTAGTAATTGAGATGAAAATCTAATACCCCGTCGCATAATACCACCCGTCCTCCTCTCTTATATGCAAAGAAACATCAAAAAGTCCCCCGATAACATCATCCGTCAAAATCTCATCCTTCGGGCCGTCACCACAGAAACTGCCGTCCTTCATCAGAATAACACGTGTTATCTCCGGAATTATGTCGTGGAGATTGTGAGTTACCATGATGATTCCTGTTCCTGATTCGGCAATCTTTCTGATAGTCTTTCTGAATGTATGAAGGGCATGAAGATCAAGACCGGATGTCGGCTCATCAAGGATCAACGCTTTCGGGTCGTGAACAAGAGCACGTCCGATTAAAAAACGCCGGGCTTCGCCGGTTGACATCTTTCTCATCGGGCGGTTTTGCAGGCGTTCAATCTCTAAAAAACTGAGAATCTCATCGGTTTTTTCCTCCATCGCTGTTGTTACCTCGTGCATAAAAAGCCCGATGCTTGAAAAAAACCCGGAGAGAATTACATCCCGGCCTGTCGTATCCCGTGTGTATGTAAACTGAAGTTCATGTGATACAATGCCAAGACTTTTTCGCAGATCACCCACATGCCAGACATCCCTGCCAAGTATCCTAAACCTCATACCATCCTCCAAAAGAGGATAATTCTCACGGGTTACGGCTCTGATAAGAGTTGATTTACCCGAACCGTTCGGCCCGATAATTGCGATATTCTCACCGGCAGGAACATTTAAAGATAGCGATTTTAAGACTAATTTATCCCCTCTCATTACACTGACGTTTCTAAAGTCCAGAAGCGGAGGTAATGAATCAGGGGATTTTTGCATCTTCATTGCATCAATATTGGTCTTCATGCAGATACCGTTTGCTGAGGCTGAAAAAACGAAAGTCAAACACCGAAGATAAATTCTGAAAAATAGAAAAAATAAATTTAAGTTCCGATATCCCAGCTGGTCATGTATTTCTGCTGGTATTCGGAAAGCTCATCGATTCCGACACCAAGAGAGTCCAGCTTTAGGTTTGCAACGGTTACGTCAATATCGTTTGGAACTTCATAAACTCCGCCGACAAGGTCTGGCCCTTCGTTTTTGATGTACTCGGAGCACAACGCCTGAAGTGCAAATGAAAGATCCATAACCTCAACAGGATGACCCATTCCTTTTGGCACAGCCAGGTTTACGAGGCGGCCTTCTGCAAGAACGCTGATCTTCTTACCGTTTATTATGTATGTGTCAATTCCGTCACGCTGCTCATAGCCTTCCTTATGCTCCTCAAGCCACGGAATGTCAATTTCGACATTGAAGTGACCTGCGTTTGATAAAATTGCGCCGTCTTTTAAAAGCGGGAAGTGCTTTCCTGTAAGAATTGATGTGTTTCCGGTCGTTGTCACAAAGATATCACCAATCTTTGCTGCCTCATCCATAGTCATCACATGGTAACCATCCATGTGTGCCTCAAGTGCACGTCTTGGATCAACTTCAGTTACAATAACCTTGGCGCCGAGTCCGTTTGCCATCTTTGCAAGACCGCGTCCGCAGTATCCGTAGCCTGCGACAACAAACCATTTACCACCGATTAAGGTGTTTGTTGTAATCATAACGGCTGAAAGAGCACTCTCGCCTGTGCCGTGGACATTGTCAAAGCAGCGTTTCATCGGTGTGTCGTTTACCGCAATTACCGGAAACTCAAGCTTTCCTTCCGCAGCCATTGAGCGAAGGCGGTGGATACCTGTTGTTGTCTCCTCGCATCCTCCGATGATATTGTCTAAAAGCTCGCGTCTTTCAGTGTGAAGACGGTGGATTAAGTCCATTCCGTCATCGATTGTGACAGTCGGATTTGCGTCAAGCACCTTGTCGATATCCGCGTAATATTCCTCAACCGTGCATGCACGCTTTGCATAGCACTGAACATTTTTAACGGAGTTTAAAGCCTCTGATACATCATCCTGAGTTGATAGCGGATTGCATCCTGTGATATACACCTCAGCCCCTCCGGCTGCAAGAGTCTCCACAAGAACTGCTGTCTTTGCCTCAACATGAAGCGCCATTCCTATTTTTGTGCCCGAAAGCGGTTTTTCCGCCTCAAATCTCTTTCTTATTGCGCCAAGAGCAGGCATATACTGCCTTGCCCAGCTCATCTTAAGTTCGCCCGTATTCAAAAATGTCACCTGAAATTATTCTGCTTATTATTTTGAACGTGAAAGATAATAGTTATTTACTGTATCGAAAACAAAAATGTAAATACAGGAGAACAAAAACGTGGACGAACTTGTGCCTGTCAGCCGTGGCTTAAAGGAGAAACTTACGCAAAACGGGGAATTTTTAACCGGCAACTGCTATGTAAACCCCAAAACAGGCATCCTCTGGAAGAAAAAACCGGACGGAACCTTAACTGAGATTACTAAAGATCCCGGCCGTGTCCTGTCCGCTCTTAAACATTACGGGATGAATATCGAAAAAACAAGGGTCAAATGCAAAGCAGGCCGAAAAGAATGGTTCAGGCTCCCGGATGATAAAAAATAAAAAAGAAGATTATAATAAAAAAGAATAATTTGGTGAGTAACCGGCATGACTCTTACAAAAAGAATAATTCCCTGTCTTGATTTAAAGGACGGACGTGTTGTCAAAGGCACAAATTTTCTCGGCCTTCGTGATGCGGGCGACCCCGTTGAGCTTGCGAAACAATACAATGATCAGGGTGCGGATGAGGTCGTTTTTCTGGATATAACCGCATCAAAGGAGAATCGCGGGGCTTTAATAGACGTAATCCGTCGTGCCGCCGATCAGCTTTTCCTGCCTCTTACAGTCGGAGGCGGCATCAGTTCTGTTGATGACATGCAGGCGCTTTTGCGTGCAGGTGCTGACAAGGTATCAATAAACACAAGCGGAATAAAAAACCCCGAACTTATCAGAAGGGGTGCTGAGAAATTTGGAAACCAGTGTATTGTATCGGCAATAGATGTCAGGCGAAATGATGCACTAAAAGACGGGGTTACAGAAATTGAAATGCAAAACGGCAGTGTCTGCTGGTATGAGGTTGTAATATACGGGGGCAGCAAACCAACAGGAATTGACGCTGTTAAATGGGCAAAAGAGGCAGAACGGCTTGGTGCCGGAGAGATATTACTTACATCAATGGAGACAGACGGAGTAAAAGAGGGCTTTGACATACCCATAACCTCTAAAATTGTATCAGAGGTTGGAATACCTTTAATCGCATCAGGTGGTGTCGGAAACTTTGAGCACTTCTATGACGGCTTTGTCAGCGGACATGCAGACGCATGCCTTGCGGCATCAGTCTTTCATTTCGGCGAGATGACTGTTTCTGATGTTAAAAATTACCTGGCAGAAAAGGGTGTGCCGGTAAGAATCTGAATATAAATAAGCATTTTCCTGGGATTTTTGTAAAACAGGATAGTTTCAAATGTTTTGATGCAAATCACGAAGTGATTTGGCATTCGAAATCAAGCTCAATAAATTCATTATTTTCCATCACCATCTTTGCGGTAACAAGATCCTGGATAGCAAGACCTGTTGAGTCAAATACAGTTATCTCATCCGGACGCATCCGCCCTTTTTTACCTAAAACAACTTCCCCCAATGTGCCTGCAATCATCTCCGGATTATAAATATCATCTGTTATCGGCACATTTATCTCACCGGAATGAACAGCCTGGGTTATATCATCGACAAATACACCTGCATCCAAAAGAATCCCCGCATCAAGCTCCTGCTTTCCGGGCGCATCCGCACCGATGGCATTGATATGGGTTCCTTCGCATATCCACTCCCTTTTGACTACAGGAACACGGGAAGGAGTTGCAGTCACAAGCACATCGCAGTCGCATGCCTTTTCTATTGAAACATTCCGGCAGTCAAAACCGGAATGCAGATTGCAAAATTCTTTTGCATGGCTTTCATTTCTACTCCAGACAGAAACACTCTCAATCACGAGTTCTTTTGATATTGCCAGAACCTGGGCTGATGCCTGCCTGCCGGTACCGATAATTCCCAGCCTTACGGTTTTTTTTGCGGATAAATGCTTTGCTGCCACAGCTCCGGCAGCTGCGGTCCGCAAATCTGTAAGACGGGTTGCATTAAGTATAGCAAGAGGAGTTCCTGTTTTTGTTTCGATTATGACAGTCAGTGCCATAACACTCGGCAGACCATACTTTGCATTTTCAGGATGAACATTTACAATTTTGACACCCGCAATATCCATTGAGGGAATATACGCAGGCATAGTCCGAAAATCGCCTTTTTCAAGATCAATATACATCTTGGGAGGCATCTGAACCATATTTTTCCCATGTTCGGCAAAAACAGCCTCTATGCGGGAATTAAGATCCTTAATGTCAATATTTTTGGCAGGATTGGGAAAATACTTCATAATGGCAGAAATGGTTTTATTAGCCTTAACTTTTTGCACATGAAAAATAATAAAAAACGAGGATTAAAATATCTGATGAAATTAAACCCGGATTTTTATCACGTTCAGCCGTTTAAATCAGGATATCAGAACATAACAACCCATATATATTATTCAGGACGACTACTCGCCAAAGAGGATTTTGTTATGTATAAAAAAATTGTTCTTTTTATCGCAGTGATGATTGTAATACTGGGAACAGCTTTCACATCAGGATGCACGGACACACAGAGCCAGAGTATAGTACAGACGCCTGCAGCGACAGTAGTCGCGGCAACTGAAGCTGTAACTGAGGTTTCGGTTTTGGCAGAAGCAGAGGCTCTGCCATGGATTGTATGGCGTGGAGAAGAAACAAACGCTATAACCTTAAAGCAGCTCGGAGGATACTTCACATACAGTCCGAATGTGAACGGACAGAAATTTAAGGCACTCAAAGTTGAGATCCGCTCAAATTATCCGGTTACAATACTTTTCTTAAATGATAAGGAACTTTCAAACTTTGAAAAGAAGATGTCAACCAATTCCGGGACATATACACCACTTGCGCGTTATGAAGATGTGAATTACAAAGTAATAGAAGAGTATTCCGATGATTTCCTCAATGTTGTGATCTGGAATCCCGGAAAAAAGGTTGTAACAGCGGATTTTTACATCTGGTACAAAAATGTTGTTTGAGAGAGGTCTTTTATATCAAATAAATTAAATTTTTAACTATATCCGGTTTTTGTAATGGTTTGGTTTTGCACAGGTTGATGCATGCCGCCTGCAACGATAAGACATAGTAATGTTTTTGGATCAAAATTGGGGGGAAAATATAATGGGGGTAATTTATGGTTTTTGATGCATCATCTCCGGATATCGGTTTAATCGGTCTTCTTGTGATGATCTTAAATATTTTTTTGTTTGTGTTTTTTGTATATATATTTCCGTTTTTTGTCTATTTCATCTCAGGCACAAAACTTTACGGAATATTAAGAGTAACAATACTGTTCATTTTCTCATTCTTTGCCACTTTCTTCCTTGCTTTTCTGGCGGCATATACATTATCCTTCGGTTACATAATATCGGCCATATCAGCAGGTTTTATAGTTTCTATAATAACCGGACTTGCCCTTATCTCCGGCTATTCCATATTTGAGCACAGATATCCGATAGAGCACAAATGGATCCCGTATATAATTTCATCTATTGCAGCGGCTGCATATATGTTATACAATTTCGTATTCCCCTTAAAAGATGCACTCGACATTCATTCATATATTGTAATGGAATATACAGGTGCGGATAATTTCTTTCAGGCAATTTACAGATCTATGGGGTTTTTTCAGGAATACTATGGAAACGTCTCTCTCGGACTTTCATACATAGGATATTTCCTGGAGATATTTGTTATCGGTGTGATCTTATTTTTTGTGATTGCAATTGTGATGGAGTGGATTGAGAGATGAAAAAATAATGAATTTTAATTCTATTCTGCTATAAAAAATCTACCTAATCCTCTAAAATTATATCAATAATATATTTCGCAGCATTACCATCACCAAAAGGATTTTTCCATTTCTTCCTATTATTCATCATGACATCAACGGCTTTTTTAATATTTTCAGGATTTGTTCCACCCAGAATATTTGCACCAACATCGATTGTTTCAGGCCTTTCGGTATTATCCCTGATTGTAACACATGGGATACCCAGTATGCATGCTTCTTCCTGCACACCACCGGAATCTGTCAGAATAAGGCGGGCATTTTTTTCAGCCTGCAAAAAAGTCAGATAATCAAGTGGTTCTATAAAAATTATCCCCTCCGATTTAAGCCCGAATTTAGAGATCATTTTTTGTGAACGCGGATGGATTGGATAAATGACTGAAACATCATATCTTCGGGCAATTTCAGATAAAGCATCCAAAACACCCTGAAATACATCTCTGGAATCCACATTTTCTTTCCTGTGAATTGTAGCCAGGAAATAATTTTTTGCATTTACTCCGGTTAATTCACAGAAATTTACTCCGGCGTCAGATATTTTCAGATTCTGATATAACGAGTCAACAACAGTATTTCCCGTCAGATGGATTTTTTTGCCATCAATTCCTTCATTCAGCAGAATATCTCTTGATTTTTCAGTAGGTGCAAACAGGTAATCAGAACAATGATCTGTTAAAACCCGGTTTATCTCCTCAGGCATATCCCTGAAGTAACTTCTAAGACCGGCTTCAATATGCCCCACCTTAATTCCAATCTTTGACGCGGCAAGAGCTCCTGCAAGAACAGTATTGGTATCCCCCTGCACAAGCAGCACTTCAGATGGCTTATTCAGCAATATCTTCTCGGTTTTATACAATATTTTGGCAGTCTGCTCACCCTGTTCTCCCGAACCCACATTTAAATTATAATCAGGTAGTGGAAGATCAAGTTGATCAAAGAAAACTTTGTCCATATTTTCTGAGTAATGCTGCCCCGAATGAATAATATTATAATCAATATTCCTTTTTTCACACTCCCTGATGACAGGAGATATTTTAATTATTTCAGGGCGGGTTCCGAGGATTATGGATATCATGTTCATTTACTCTATGATTTTTAAAAGAGATAAAATAAATTCAGTTCTCTTAAAAATTTGATTATTATTTAGAGATGAAACGGGACTTCAGATGTTCGATTGTTTCAGATATATCTTTTATTAAAAATTTATCAGATTTCATGGATGATATTACCAGTGCAATTAATATAAGATACTCTATTGCAAAAAAAGCAACAATAAAGTAATAGCCCCCTGTACCTGCAAGACTTGTATATTCATGGTTTTGGTAATATTTGTAATAAAAAAGGGGAAACTCCATATACACAAGTGCCTGCCAGCCATAAAAAAGAGCAATTCTCCTGACTGAACCTGCCAGCAGAAGAGCAAAAAACGGAGTTATCCAGGTTATATATTGGGCACTATGGAATTTTGTGAAAAATATCGCTGAAAAAATTGTGAGCAGAATTACAATTAAAAGTCTTTTTTCACTTTTAATACCCTTTGCCAAACTAAAGCCAAGTACTGCAAGGATGGATACTGCCATCAGCACATACATAACAACAGATATCCCTTCTGCACTTACAGGAAGCCCGGCAATTGAAAAAATTGAGAATATTGTGTATGTTGCAGTATTTACATAAACCGACAACGAACTTCCGGTAGCAAACAGGTATGTATCGATAACACCCGGATTTATAAGGAAAAGTGGAACAAAAAGAATTATTCCAATAGGTAATCCCACTTTCAGAACTGTTATTATTTCATCCTTTAAGGATGAATCCCGGGAATTATATATTGCAATAAAAGGAAGTGCAAAAATAGGGAATATTTTAGCAAAAAAGCCAAGTATATCTGCAATATATCCTTTTATTTTCATTCCATAGACAGTGAAAAAAACCGTTAAGATCAGCAGGAATACAGGAAATGAATCAAATTTTGTAAGGACAAAATATCCGGCTGCAAAGGCTGTTGAATACATTATTGCAGAAATCAGGGCTGTTTTTTGGTCATATAATTTAAGGGCTATGAAATAGATCAAAACTGCTGTTATAATGTCTAAAAATGACATCAGGGCCTGATATAAATAAACATAAGTCATTACATCGTTTGTCATCATAGCAAACGGAAGAGGAATAAGTATCGGGATTAGAAACAAAACAGGATAAGCCACAGAAAAATCAACATATGGAATCTGGCCCTGGGAGATATTTACTGCATAACCCAGATAAATTGAGATATCAAAGAGATCAACAAACGAATGAAAAACATTTGTAGTCACAAAAAGAACAAGCAGTTTTGTAATAATTGACAGGATACAGATTATTGCAATATTTTTTAGTATAGTCTCTTTATTTATCTCAGGGAATTCTATTCCCATAAAAGTGCAGCCCGAATCTTTTTTCTTTCTAACAGCCATTAATTATGTATTCAGATTAGAATCATAAAAAATTACCTCCACAAAAACACTCCTTTTCATCTTAATACATTTAAATCCGCCCTGAATTATAGTATAAATTTTTTAAATCCTTTTGGAATGTAATTTTAGGAAAGAATTTATTTAAGAAAACCTAATTAAAGTGCTTATGATAAAAGAAGAGAACCATGATAAATCCAATATTCCGGATTTCTCTTCGTTAAGTAATGAAGAATTATATGAACTGGACATATATCATGAAATTGATACAGATTTTTGTTTAAGCCAGCTAAACGGACTTTACGGAAAAATAAATAGTGCCCAGGATAAAGAGATTATTAATTCAGTATACGGAAAAAATGTTCTGGATGTAGGTTCTGGTCTCGGTACCCTTTCTTATCGGTTAAAAATTAATAACTTCAATGTAACATCAATAGAGCCCAATGAGGATTCATCAAAAATTGCAAAAGAGAATTTTGATATCGATTCATATCCTCATTCCATATACCATACCCCGTTTTCGGATAATGAATTTGACACAGTTATTCTCAGGGAATGCGTTGAACATCTTGATTTTGAACTTGCATTAACTGAGATAAAGCGTATATGCTCAAAAAGAGTGATCATTTTTCAGACAAATCTGAATCCTCTTGTTAAATTTCTAAGAAAAAGAGGAGGTCATGAGGAGTTTAATCCTCAGGATCTGAAATACTATAAAAATACTCTTAAAAAATACGGTTTTTCAGAACAAAATACAACTTTCAGAGATCCTATGGCTTTTCCTTTATCAGGAGGATATCACTGCAGTCAACTTGTTCCGTCTTCTGAATTTTTAGAGAGCGGAGTCTTAAAAGCAGATAATATTATGAATTCACTGTTGAGAAAAACAAATCTATCCAAACATTTTTGCTGGAGGTATCTCCTTATATCCGATAAAAAATAAATTAAATCCATTCCTTCTTTAGATATTTTACCCGGATTATATTGTATAACAGAAAAATGTAATTTTTCATCTCCTTAAAAATATTTATTTTAGACTCGCCGTATTCTCTCCTGTGCAACTCAACAGGAACTTCAATTACAGATTTTTTTGAGATTATTAACTTGGAAATAATTTCTGCATTTATCTCAAAATTATTACTTTTTATTTTAAGATCTTTAAGGCATTCGGCCTTATATAATCTGAATATAGGACTGACACATGAAATTTTCTGGCTTAATAAAATCCGGAATAAAAAATTTATGGATTTACTCAATAACAATCTAAAAGGAGTTACTTCTGCCATCAAACCTTTTTGGAGATATGGCGAACCTGAAACACAGTCAGCCTGAGTATTATTATAGCCTTCAATCAGGGTTTTTATATCTTCAGGTCTGAATGTCAAATCAGAATCCATTGTAATAATAAATTCTGAATCACAATTCTTTAATCCGACTTTTATGGCTGCACCCATGCCCTGATTTATATTATAAGATAATACTTTTACATTTTTGTGTTCATCTGCAAGTTTATTTAATTCATAAAGTGTTTTATCTTCACTTCCATCATTTACGAAAATGAAATTAAAATCCTTTCCAGAATTTTTTGCTATCTCATTTATTTTAGGGAAAAATTTTACATTATAGTGTCGAATATTATCTTCTTCATTAAAAAATGGAATTATTATTGAAATCATTTATGCACCCCATTTATCCTGTTCAAAGAAAATTTCGAAAAGATAAACCCTACTATTAAAACAAAATATATCGAAAGCATTCTATCCATTAGTACTATGCTTGTCGCCGATATAGAATTTACTCCGAGACTTTCCACAAGATATGTTAACGTGACCTCTGTAACTCCTATACCCAGCGGAATTTGTGAAACAAGACCGATTATAATAGAGATACAAAAGAAGCCTGAAAGGAGGATTATATCTAAATCTATTCCAAATGCCTTTGCTATCAACCAAAATCTTAAAAATTCGAATGATAATGATATGAATGTCAAAATTATTACAACAGCCATTTCAGAATACTTTATTTTTGATATTGTAAGATCATGACCAGTTAATTTTTCACAAAAACGTGTTTTTTCTATCAGCTTTTTTAGCTTTTCGATTAATATATCAGAATAAATGTAAGCAAGAAGTATTATAGCTAAAACAGCAACCAATAACTGAAGTGCCATAATAATCCTTGTATCAAGAGAAATAATCAAAAACATGGAACTTCCAATGACGATTAGAAGGGTCAGTTCAAAAAATCTCTCATAAAATAATATTGAGATTCCATCATTATATCGCATATTATAAACTTTTTTCATGAAATACGCTTTATATACGTCTCCAATTTTCCCGGGAGTAATATTTGAATAGAAATATCCGGAAATATTTACAATTGCTGCATCTTTCCAGCTTATTTCAGTATTATATCGATGACATAAAAAAGACCAGCGGATTATTTTCACTCCAATACTTAATACTGACAGCAATAACCCAAAAATAAGATATTCCAGGATAGAATTACTAAATAGGTGAATATTCCCTATAACTCCCGATGATAAAATGAAATATACCAATATTATAAGGCCAAATGCTAATAATGAATATTGTAATTTATTTTCCCGAGACATCTCAATGTTCACAATTATTTCTCCAAAGGGGTAATTCTGAAAGCCATATAAATCCTTACATAAACGAAATTATCACTTTTTACTGCAGGACAATAAATATCTCCAGCAAAAGATCTTATCCAGTCTTAAAAATTTAAAACCGCTGTTAATAATTCCGTCAAGTTTCATTACTCCTGACTGAATCGTCTTATTATATGGAATTAACTGAGGACTGTCATAGCTTCCAGAAAGAGGAAAAGCAAGAGGATCACGAAAAGACACTTTTTGATCCGCGTATCCAAAATCTGACAATACAGCGGAGTAATAATCCCTCGTTCTCGGATTGAACTCTCCATGTGTCATCCTTTTTCTTAAGATCCGGGTAATAAAATTTAAATTGTTCTGAAAGATAAGCACCTTAAATTTGCATATCCTGTTAATCTCTTTCATTGCAAGTTCAAAATCAAGATGCTCGACACAATCCCTTAAGATTACTGTATCAAAAAAATTGTCCTCAAAAGGAGTATTATATATGGAGTATGGGAATGATTCCACACCAAACCACTCTTTTGCCAGTTTTCTGCTGCTTTCATCAGGTTCAATTGCGATTACCGAAAAGCCTGCATCCTTTAAATTTTTTGTAAGAGTTCCAAGACCTGAACCGATATCCAAAACCCTTTTTCCGGTTATTTCTTTTATTATGTCAACGTCCTGAGACTGAATAACCAGACCATATATGCCGTCTAACTTTTTTTTACAGTATTCATCGTCCCTCTCATGATAAATATCCAAATCATATAGTTCTTTTTCAGACAACTGGCTATTGTCCGGAATAAATATATTATCAGAGGATTTTTTACTGTCTCTATCCATGTCATTAACATTTTTTCTTCAATACGATATAATGTGATCTAATCTGAAAAAAATATTAAAATTATATATACTCGATCTTATCCAGGCTCCAGGTAATATTCCGGTTTGCCCAGAAATTCCAGATAAATGCCAGTATTATCCCAAATACGTTTGAATAGAGGTAATATAATCCAAGGCCTTCTGTGAGGCCATATAATACTGCGAAATTAATTGCAAGACCAACAACAGATATTGCCTGATATGAAATTATTCTTTTTTTGATGTCAAGAGAATATAGTTCTTTTTTTGTTTTAAATGTCCATAAATTGTTCAGGACAAAGTTCCAGATAATTGTAATTTCAAATGCAATAACCGCTGAGACCAGATAGTTTATTCCCAGATATTCGGTCGGGAAATAAAGGAAAAAGAAGTCAACAAAAATTCCGGATGTCCCAACAATTCCAAATTTTATTATTTTTTTCCATTCTTTCCAAACAACTGTTTCATGATGGGAGATTGCATGCATCCCGATATCAATACACTGATAAAGATAATCAGACATTGTGGATAATTTAAGTTTGCTCTCTCCCTCTTCCCGGTCTTTAAAGGTGAAAGGAATCTCCTTTGCTTTTTTCCAGTTACCTTTCCCCAAAACCTCCATTAAAATCTTATATCCCCTGGGCTTCAGGGAGGCATTTTTTAATATCTCCTTTTTTATTGCAAAAAAACCGCTTACAGGATCAGTAATCTCGGGGAAAAGAATTCTCCCGAAAAACGTAGCACCAAGCGATATAATACGGCGCTTTAAAGGCCAGTTTTGAATCTCCCCGCCTTTTTTATACCTGCTTCCAATAACAACATCGCATCCCTCATCTAAAATCCCGTTATAGAATTCCGGTATTAAGTCAACAGGATGCGAAAAATCCGCATCGATTACCTGAATGATGTCAGCCTTTGCATTCTCAAAACCTTCTGCAACAGACTGTGAGAGACCATGATCATCATCCCTTACAATCAGACTAAGGCCAGGATATCTTTCCTGAAGTCCTTTGACAA
Organism: Methanomicrobium sp.; assembly: GCF_055145805.1. Taxonomy (NCBI): domain Archaea; kingdom Methanobacteriati; phylum Methanobacteriota; class Methanomicrobia; order Methanomicrobiales; family Methanomicrobiaceae; genus Methanomicrobium; species Methanomicrobium sp. The sequence goes on from NZ_JBSREC010000113.1 coordinate 28,733, forward strand.
TCTCAATTGTCCCGTCATTTGAATCATCATCGACAACAAGGATCTCTCCTTTTATGTCATTCTTTTCCAAAACATCAAAGACGACTGTTATAATATTTTCAATATTATCTGTCTCATTAAAAGTGGGGATTATTACTGTAAGGGAATATTCTGCCATCCGGTTAATCCTCAGTTATTTTGATTTGAATATATATATTCCCGTGTGCTGCCCAAAAGGTTCGGCATTCTTTTCAAGCCATGCAAGAGAGTCTCCTTCCGGGTTGGCAGCGCTGATGTCGCCTGTAACAATATAGTATGCAGTTGAATTTCCGCGTTTTGTGTTTATTTCTTCAAGTTGTGCAGACGATTCAGCAGAAACCTCTGTCACCTTGTCCAATTCATTATCATAATAATAATCAAGAGGCTGCTTCATATAACCAGGCATGACAACGACATAATCCCCTTCATTTGTCTGTCCGGAAAGAGCCTCTGAAAAGCCTCTCCAGTCATTCTTGGAATAGCCTGTGTAATAAACAGACATGTATGGAATGCTTACCAGAAACAGAATTATAATCACTGCCAGAGCCACTTTTTTCAGGTCTGTTTTTTTAGGAATAAATCCGGAGGATGCCGCTATTGCCACAAAATAGAAGGGAAGAATATATATCAGATATCTCGGGCTCATAGGAATTTTTGAAGACAGAATGATGCTGACAATAAAGGGCAGAATCAGAGAGAGAATGATAAGATATGCAAAATTTCTCTTCTTTTTATTGCTGTATAAATACACTATTCCGACAACTGCAAGCAGTGAGAATAATACTGTCAGGTAAATATTGCTCCCCGATAACATCATAATTGTACTTGTAAACACATCAAGACCTGAAAGACCCCATGTCGGTGCTGATGCCGTTCTTTTAAGGAACAATCCGACGGTTACAATAATTAAGGGCAGGGATGCCAGAATAAATGCCAAAAGGCCTATAAGAAGGGGTTTTACAGATTTTATGTCCTCTAAAAGAGATTCTCTTCTGACTATTAATGCATGAAGAATTAAAATTCCCACAGCAACAAAGACATAAAAATGTGTCCAGAACGAAAGTGCGGAAAAGACACCGAATAATATCCAGTATTTAAGAGAATCCGATTTTATTGCCAGAAGATAGAAGAAAAGAGCTATTGAGAAGAAGAAGAGCACTGCAGTATAAGCCCTTGCATCCTGGGAATAAAATATATGAAAGGATGAAAATGTCATAAGGGCAGCCGCAATAATTCCCCCGCATCTTCCTGTTATCTCTTTTCCAATGAAATAGAACACAGGAATTGTAAGGGAGCCAAAAAGTGCCGGCCAGAATCTCAGGACAAATTCGCTGTTGCCAAATGTCAGCATAAAGTGCTCAAGGTAATAGAATAAAGGCGGATTAAAATCAGCATTTACAGTTGAATCCCATATTCCGGAAAGAGACTGACTCGCATATCCAAGAGTCGAGGCTTCATCAAGCCAGACAGAATTAAAACCGAGATTATAGAACCGAAGTGCAAAACCAATTATTACAAGCCCCAAAAGCATCTGGGCATACCGGTTATACAGTATTACATTCTTGAGATTGTGAGAATTTAAGTCTTTTAAGGAGTTTACCTGGTATTTTTCTTCTAAAATAACAACAGAGTCTTTTTTATTTTTCCCTGTCTCTTTTCCGGCTTTCTTCTTCCCCATATTTAATCTTTGAAATATCTATTTTCGGTCATATAAAACAGATCTGTTCTTCCTGACAGATTAATCGGGGAGAAAAATTTGGTTTTGGTATGAAATGCATTAAAAAACAGATATCCAATCAGGTCAGATTAATATCTCCTCATCGGATTCATCCCACTTAGGGCTTACAACTGCAATAAATACAAGATCACAATCACCCGTATTCTCAATATACTGAAGAGCTCCGGGGGGAATATAAACAGCCTGACCGGAGGAGAGAGTCTCTGATTCATCCCCTATATGCATCCTCCCCTGACCTGAAAGGATGTAATAGACCTCTGAAGACCTGACAAGTCTGTGCGGCAGTGACTTCTCTCCTTTCAGAACTTTTGCATGGGATATACTGTAACCCATAAAAAGCTCCCCGCAACCGTAAATTCTCGAATTTTTCGGGTGAAGAAGTTCACATAATACGCAGTTGTCACCTGACCGGAAATACTCTGCATCTTTTATGTCACGAATAAGCATAGCAGATATATAATATCTAAAAAGAGAACAATTTTTTTATTTTTGAAGCATAATTTAAACAGGAGTCTGATATCATGACTGGTAAAAAAATAAAACTTGAGACAAATCACGGCGACATTGTAATAAGCCTCTATGAGGATATGCCGGTAACAGCAGGAAATATCGAAAAACTCGTATCTGAAGCATTTTACAACGAAATTATATTCCACAGGGTTATAAACGGCTTTATGATTCAGGTCGGATGCCCGAAAGGAACAGGAACAGGCGGTCCCGGATACACTATAAAAGACGAGTTTGTAAAAGGGCACTCAAATGTCCGCGGCACAGTTGCGATGGCGAACACCGGACAGCCCGATACCGGCGGAAGCCAGTTTTTCATAAACCTTGGCGACAACTCATACCTCGACTGGGATAACGCATCAACACCCTATAAACACCCTGTATTCGGCGAAGTTACAGAAGGAATGGATGTCGTTGACAAGATTGCCGGCCTTCCAACAGATGCATCAGACCGGCCAAAAAAGGAAGCAAAGATTCTAAAGGCTTCAATAATTTAAAAAAAAATAAAATAATCCCGGATATATTTTTATAATATATTTTTAAAAAAAAGATTGAGGTCTTAAAACCTGAAACGGTTGCCTTTTCCTTTTATTATATCGAGTTTTTTCATGTCCGAAAGAATTGCGTGGATATAATCTCTTTCAAGATCGAATGCAAACTCATCGCCGGTCTCTTTTACGGAGATTGTGACATCCTTTATCTCTTCTGTTATTTCATCGATTCCAACTTTTTCCCTGTCTTTTAAAAAGTCAATTATTCTTCCTGCAATAAGGGTTTTTAAGAATATATTCTCCTTTAGGCGTGAGTATGAATCCTCATCAATATTATAATCTGCAAAGAGTTCGTCGAGGGTGTTAAGATCGGCTTTGAATGCAAACTCAGGAGGTGTTGTCACATGATACTCAGACCCCGACATAACATTCACAACAGTTTTTATATCGTATTTCTTCCTGCTCTCCTGTGAAGAGCCTTCAAGAAGGATATCAGAAGGCATTGACGTGACAAGCTCTTTTGCATCCTTTGACTTCAAGAGATATTTCTTCCCGTCCCTCTCTTCTATCATCCCGTTCTCCTCAAGAACCGGAATAATTCTCATCATTTTTGATGCGAATTCATCCCCTTCAAGAGCAAGTTCGCTGATCTCTGAAAGCCCGCCTTCCTCCTTTAATATTTCCAGAAAACGGCTTACATCAGGGTCGTCTGATATGCATGCACCCTCCTCTTTTGAATCAAGAAACTCTTTTAAAAGACTCTCCATGGATTCAAGTTCGGAGATTACCATAGCGTAAGTCTCCCTTAAGATTCCGGATATCTCGCTTTCATCGTCCTTAAAATTAGCAGATTCCTCTAAGAAAAATTCACGAAAATTATTAATCTCCGCTTTACACAGAGTGTCTTTGACAAGTGTCTTAACAATTCTTGTCTTTGTACGGCTGCCTTCTTCCTTTAGTTTTTTTGAGAAGTTTTCCGCATCAAGCGGATTATAGAATATAAGAGTCTCTTCAAATGCCATTTGCCTACACCTTTTTTTACAGATATGTCTGATAAAGGTATAAAACTGACAGGAGGATTCCCAACTCTTTTTATAATTCAGTACAAACCTATTTCTGTTAATGATGGATGTCAGAGGAGAGGAGGTAGTCCTCAGGTTTCTTGAGGCGAATCTTCAGGTACACGGGGAAGTGGTCCTCTTTGTCCTGGAATCTGACAATTCATCTGCTCTTATAGAACAAATAATCGAGAATGTTCCCAAAAATGCCTTTGTAGCCCTTCCCGAACATATTCCCGGATGGAATGAGAAAAGTATAGTTCAGCCCTCCGCCCGCCTTTTAGAACCAGAATCCACACAGACGGCAGAAAATGCAGAAAACATTCCAAAGGAGACAGACGGAACAAGATTTGTCTCACCTTCTGAAATTGAAATCTTATACGGAACTCCGGAGGAGAGTAAAAGAGGCACAGATTATACCGATTTTATATATTACTTCAGGGACAGGTATGATAAACTTTCAAAGATGCTTCGCGGCCGTGGTGATCCAATGCCGATATCGGCCCTCACACAGACAACAAGGTACAGGCAGCAGACCATTACAATAATCGGAATGATATCCGAGGTCAGAAACACTGCAAAAGGGCACAGAATAGCTGTTCTTGAAGAT
>NZ_JBSREC010000114.1:0-31611 GCF_055145805.1 Methanomicrobium sp.
GTCAAACCTAAATCCGATTGAAGCTTTAAGGCATGAATGATTCATCTTCTAAAAGCTCTTCAATCCAGGAATCATTATTTTTAAAAGAGAATTTCAGATAATTATCTTTTGACACAAAAATCAGACCTTCAGGTTTTATGCTGCAGAATCCCCCCGAATCCGTTGCCACTATCTCCTGACGACAGACAGGTATTATCTTAAATCCACCTGCTTCCAGAGTCTTTCCGGCTGCAAGACGACTGAGCTCTTTCAATTATAAAACCCCACGGACACTTTTTTTGGATTTTTTCGAAACCTTTCTGAATATTTTAAACATCGGTGAAAATATCCTGTAAACCCTTTTAATGAAAAATTCACAGGTGCAGTCAGGTTCAAATACGAATCCTTCAAATGCGGGATAAGCATTTATTACCACTCTTTTCTCAGCATAAACCGCACCTCTCAGAGCCATCAAAAAACCGTAAAGAATCCCCGTATCTGCCGCATCATCAAGACCAAATCTTAATTTCAGGTAAAAATGCCCGAATGTTATCTCCTTTAGAAGTCTTAGGATATCATCTTTTAAGGACAAAATTGCACGTAAATCTATTGCAGTCTCTTTTTTCTCCCCTTTCTCACCCTCTTCCTCCGGCTTTTCTGGTTCCTTCTCTTTTCTTAATTCTGAAACAGGCTTTTTTATTACCATTAAACCGGCAAATCTGAGGTGCAGCATCATGCCTTCAACAATTTCGGCTCTTATCCTCACAAGTCCCCAGCTCACTGCAATTTTAGCATAGAGCTTTTCAGAGGGACTCGATGTCCCTGTAATTTTTAAGGGTATGATTGTAATATGAGCGAGAATTACAATAAAAACAACACATACTGCATAAAAAATAAATTGTATGATGATATCCCGCCGCAGACAGTTAATCTATTTTTTTAGCTCTTCTTTCTTTACGACAGGTTTCGCAACAGGTTTGTCAACAGCTTTTTCCTTTGCCTTTACAATCTCGACAACTTTTGGAAGAAGTTCTTCTCCGATTGCCGTTATTGCCTCACTGACAGGACCTGGTTTTCTCAGAGGCATGATCTTTACGGCACTATCGCCATGGGCAGTCTTATCAATAATCACAACAGCTACTGCAGATAATCCTCCGCCTGCGCCTGTTCCTCCGACGTTGTCCTCACCGCTGCCTCCGAATCCTGCTCCAAATCCAAAACCCATAGATGCAACAGGTATTATTATATGATTTCCCATCTCAACCGGTTCGCCAAGAACCGAACCTGCACTTAAAAGTCTGTCCAGTTCATTTAACGCTTTTTCAAACATTTTTTCTGTTTCCATAGCAAAATCCTCCTTTTAATCTATAAATACAGATACTTCTATAAAAATATATATGATGCTTTTTGGTACAGAATAGTAAAAAGAGGTTTTAAAATAATTTCTGATTTTTTGGATTGATGATAAAAACCCGGATTTCAAAAAGTTTATAGCCCTTTCCTGAAGATTACAACACGGTTTGTGTTAGTTCCCCTCTTTTTGTTTGAAATACCCCAGATATTAGACGTTTTTGTGAAATTCTGCTCGTTTATCAGGACACCGGCACATTCAAAACCCTGCGAAAGTCCGAGGGGAACAACATATTCATCAAGATTTATTTTGCCGCTTCTGACCTCACCGACCTCAAAACATACCCATCCCCCCGGCTTTGTAATCCGGTAAAGCTCTCCAAATACATTCTCCATCGCACTGCACCATGCCGAAACATTTGCAGACATTGTAATTTTTTCTGCAATCTCTTTTTCATCAAGTGAATTAAACCAGCAGCGAAGCCAGTTGTCTTTTGCATACTGAACAATATTTAAAAACGGAGGAGATGTTACCGTAAGACTAATTGAATTAGAAGATATCTCCTGAGTATTTCCTGCATCAGAATTAAAAAAGACCGCACTTTCCCCCGCATTTTGGAGTGATTCCATCTCTTTTTCACCGATATTTTTCAGAAGACGCCTGCTCTTTTTAAGAATTAATGCGTATGTATCCCTGTATTCCGGGATCTGCTCTCTCTTATCATTTATCTTAACCTGACTCTCCTTTGATACAGCCTGATTGGGAGGAAGAGTGTAAACAGAAAAAAAACCGGGAGAATGACCTGTAAGACGGTTTGTTGCCGTCATTCTAATCCACTTGTCAATATTGTCCTCCTTCCCTTGTGCCCTTCTTCTTTTCAGATAATTTTTGAGATTTACAATCTCTGACTCCGTTTCGGGGTGATAAAACATCGGGAGGCAGAAATCAGAAATCTCCTCCCTTTCAGATTCAATATTTAAAAGGCGCTCTTCTATCTCTTCAATACCGGGCACTAAAAGACGAGGCTCACAGAGAATTCTGCTCAGCGGATTTATATCATTTGAGACAACTTTCCTGCCTAAAAGTGCTGCCTCAATTATTGTAGTACCCCTGCCTGTAAAGGGATCATATACACAGTCACCGATGTCTGTAAAAATGTCTATAAAAAAACGGGGAAGCTGTGGTTTAAAGCATGCCCTGTAGGATATCTCATGAATTGATGATGCCTGTCTCTGTCTTGGCGTCCAGAAGCTGTTCTTCCATACTTTTATACCCGACACTCCCGAAATTCCGGCAACTGTGCTCATTTCAGTTTCAAATTGCGGATTATCGGCATCACTATAATTTTTCAGATACTTGAAAAGTCCGGATATGTCCGTTATTGCAGGCATTATAATATGTACATCTTTGCTTTTTGGGTTGTTATCTCTTGGGGAAATGAGGCAGGGGTTTTAATTCCAAATGTGCATATAATTACAACAATGTATAAATATGTTCATTTGCATACATAATTAGCATGGACACCAGGATACTTCTTGATGAAAACGAGATGCCAAAAAAATGGTATAATATCCAGGCAGATATGCCTAATCTTCCCGGACCGTCATACAACCCGATGACAAAAGAGCCGGTGAGACCTGAGGATCTTGCACCAATATTTGCAAAAGAGCTGATAAAACAGGAGGTCAGCACAGAGAGATACATCGACATCCCTGAAGAGATCAGGGAGATTCTGACCCTGTGGAGACCTTCGCCGCTCTTTCGGGCAAAACGTCTTGAGAAGCTCCTAAAGACTCCTGCAAAAATTTACTACAAGTATGAGGGCGTAAGTCCTGCCGGCTCGCATAAGCTAAACACCGCGGTTGCACAGGCTTACTACAATAAACAGGACGGAATCGAGAGGATTGCAACCGAAACCGGAGCCGGTCAGTGGGGATCTTCACTTGCATTTGCAACGCAGCATTTTGGGATGGAATGTACGGTTTACATGGTTAAGGGAAGCTATGAGCAGAAGCCTTACAGAAAGATGATGATGCACACGTGGGGTGCAAAATGCTACTCAAGCCCTACAAACATGACAAATTCGGGACGGGCAATGCTTGAGCGTGACCCTGAAACATCCGGAAGTCTCGGTATTGCCATATCAGAGGCAGTCGAGGATGCGGCAACGCACGACAACACAAACTATGCACTCGGCTCGGTTTTAAACCATGTCTGCATCCACCAGAGCATAATCGGCCTTGAGACAAAAAAACAGCTTGAGTCTGTTGATGAAACCGCCGATATCGTAATCGGATGTGCAGGAGGCGGCTCAAACTTTGCCGGGATCGCATTCCCGTTTGTTAAGGACAAATTAGATAAGAAAAACCCCGATGTTGAGATTATAGCGACAGAGCCGACTGCATGCCCGACTCTCACAAAAGGCCTTTATGCATATGATTACGGCGATGTTGCAGGTCTCACTCCGATTATGCAGATGTATACGCTCGGACATGACTTTATACCGCCGTCGATTCATTCCGGCGGTTTAAGGTACCACGGTATGTCTCCGCTTGTATCAAGGCTTCATGAGGACGGCCTGATAAGTTCAGCCGCATTCCACCAGAATGAAGTGTTTAAAGCGGCAGTTGCCTTTACAGAAGCAGAAGGAATAATACCTGCACCTGAATCAGCCCATGCAATAAAAGCAGTGTTCGATAAGGCAGAGGAATGCAGAAAGACAGGAGAGGATAAGACGATAGTCTTTAACTTAAGCGGCCATGCCCACTTTGACATGACTGCATATGAGGCATACTTTGAAGGAAACCTTCCGGATTACGAATACCCGGCAGAATTAATTGCGGCATCGCTTAAAAAACTGCCACAATTATAAATTTTTATTTGGATAAACACATAACATGAAAAAAATAGGCTTTCTGATAAACCCGGTATCAGGAATGGGGGGAAAGGTTGCCTTAAAGGGAACTGACGGTCAGGCGGATTATGCCAGAACCCTCGGTGCAGAACCGGTTTCAGAAAAAAAAGCCCTTTCTTTTCTTAATGCTCTTAAAAAAGAAGATGCTTCAGACATAATATTTTTTACACCATCAGGGCAGATGGGCATGGATGCATTAAAAAAATCGGGATTTTCAGATTATAAGGTTATATTTACGCCGAAATTTCCTTCAGATGCCGAGGATACAAAGGATTCATGCAGGCGGATGCTCTCGGCAGGTGTGGAACTGATAGTGTTCTGCGGAGGAGACGGAACAGCCCGCGATGTGGTATCAGTAACCGGAACAGATGTTCCGATTCTCGGGATACCTTCCGGTGTTAAGATGTTTTCAGGCGTATTTGCAGTGACACCTGAGACAGGAGCTGAAATTGCCGGGAGATATCCGGATATTCCGGTAACAGATACCGAAGTTTTAGACATTGATGAAGAGGAATACAGGAAAGGAAACCTGAAATCAGAGATATTCGGCGTTGCAAAAGTTCCTGTTCTCCCGCATAAAAGGCAGGGCGGAAAATGGGTGTCAGCCGGAAACGATGAGAGAAACAGGGAAGAAATAGGACGTTTTCTGGCAGAAATTCTACAGGATGATGTGCTGTACCTCATAGGGGCAGGTTCGACTGCAAAATCCGTTCCTGACGCATTAAATATACATGATTACACCCTTCTGGGTGTTGATGCCCTCTATAACCGTGAGATCATTAAAAAAGATCTCAGTGAGAAGGATATACTTAACCTTCTTTTGAGATATAAACAGGTGAAAATAATTTTAAGCCCGATTGGTGCACAGGGATTTTTGCTCGGACGCGGAAACCAGCAGTTTTCACCTGAAGTCATAAGAAAAACAGGAATTGAAAATATAATAGTCGCTGCAACCGAGGCAAAACTAAGGGTTACAGATGAGCTTTTCATAGATACCGGAGATTTAAAACTCAATGATAAATTTCCGGACTCAATTGCCGTAATATGCGGTGATGCAATGGCACAGAGAATTCCGGTTGCTGATCTTAAAAAGAAGTAATGTATAAGGTAATATAATCTAACCGGAGCCATCCTACCCTTTTATATTAAAACAACATGAAAATTAGAATCAGATGCAGCAGATTAAAGTCCCGGTAAACGGAAAAGAAGCTGAAGGATTTGTAATACCAATAGGCAGCGTAAACCTTGTTTTTTTAAAGACTGAAAAAGGCATGATAGGATGCGGTGCATTCGATGTTATGGCACTTGAAAAATTCGGATATCCGGCGGCAAAAGTAAAACCAAAGGGAGACTCCGTTAAGGATATTGATGATCTTCTTGAAGGTGAGATTGCAGCCGTAAATGCCTCCGGTGAAAAACTGGGAATAAAAACCGGCATGAGTGGAAAAGAGGCAGCAGGGCTTATAGTCTGAAAGATAATTTCCTATAAAAATCACTTATTGATTTTTAATTTTGGTTACATGAAAATTTAGTTTCAAAAACATTTTTTTATAATTTTTTCTTCAGGTAATTTATGGCCTCTTCTATATCGGAATTGTCTATCAAAGAGACACCATAATTCTTAGCAATCATTTTTCTGACAGTCTCGGATTCAATCCATCCGTTATCAAGCCTGTTTATAATCCGGTCAATCTCCATGACATATGGCATTATCTTATCAACCGCTTCAGGACATTTAAGATCAACTATCCCCAAAATCACCTGAAGAGGATTTCTGATATGATCATTTAAAACTGCAAACTGTTCCATATTTTTGTCTATCTGTAAAAAAGCCTCTTTTTTCATCTCGTCCAGAAGATAATATTTTGTAATATCTCTCAAATATAAAACAGACTGTTTAAAGATGCCGTTTTCAAATATAGGCATATTTCTAACACTATAGAGAGTAACATTCCCTGCGTATTTGTATTTTATATTTATTTCAAAAAAGTGCAGATAAAAAGAGGGATCTTCCAGACTTTTTTTTCCTTCATACTGAAAATATCTCAGAAGTGTTGAGAGATTTTTTACACCTGCAACCGACTTCAGATTTGTTTTTTCCCAGATTTTTTCAAAGGCATTATTGGATATTACCACATTAAGCGACTTGTCGATTACGACAACAACGTCCTTTAGGGTATTTATGGTTGTTTTGTACTGCAGCTCGGAATCACCCACTGCCTTCTCCAGAACTTCTCTTTCAGTAATATCACGACAGACAATTGTCACATAAGTCTCCTTTCCCATTTCAGAAAGACTTATATTGATTTCCATGTGAATACTGCGGCCGTCTTTTGTAAAAAGCTCAGAACGGACAAGGTTTACAGATCCTTTTGTAAACGTCAGTATATCTGATTCAGAGTCAGCTGAATCACTGTCCATTAATTCACGGATATTCATCCCGTGAAGCTCTTTTTGTGTATAGCCCAAAACCTCCCCTGCACAGGAGTTGGTATCAATAATATCAAGTGAGGGATAATCCAGAATAAAAACCAGATCGTTTGTGCTGTCAAGCGCAATACGAAAACGCCTGAGCTCATCCTGTTTGTACTGAAGCTGGGGATAATAGCTCTTTTTAAAAGACTCCTCGCCAAAACCGATTACCCGGTTTCTTATATCTTCAAGGCTTCCTTTCAGGTTATCTTCTTTATCTGGCATCCTGATCCATAACCGGTTTTATGAGACTTATTCTTATATAGATATCTTTATCCGGCGCCAATAACATTATGAAAAATGACATCATCGTCTTTTAAACCCCATCCAGTACCAGATCAAAAAGCTCTTCAATATCATTTCTGGTCGGGACTTTGGGATTTGTTGCAATACAGGGATCTTTTATTGTGTTTCTTACAATTGCAGACCTTTCCTCTTCTGAAACGTCAATATAACCAAAGTCAGTATCTTTTCCGGAAGAACCCCTGATTAAGGATATTTTGTCCAGAATCAGTTCAATAATTTTTTCATCACTCTTCCCGGTTGTATCAACAGACAGAGTCTCTGCAATTTTTCGGTATTTTTCAGGCGCAGAAGAGTAGTTGTACCTGATAACAGCATCCATGACAACCGAGCTTGCAAATCCATGGGAGAGATCAAACATTCCCCCTAATGAGTGCGACATAGAATGAATAAGACCGAGACCTGCATTTGAAAATGATATCCCTGCACAGAGACTTGACATGAGGGTTTTAAACCGGAAGTTGAGATCATTACAAAGTGAGGAGTCATAGGGGAAAACTTCTCCAATCTGTTTTATCGCTTCAAGCGCCATGATATCGGTGCAGTGAGATGAACCGTTTGAAACATATGCCTCTATTGCATGCGTAAATGCATCAATACCTGAATTAACTGTGACATCATCAGGCTGGGTTGTAAGAGTGATGGTATCAAGAAGGGATACATCCGGCACAAGGGATTTTGATATGATCAGATTTTTCCTTCCGGTATCAGGAGTGGTTATTACTGCGTACTGTGATACATCGGCCGAGCTGCCGGCAGTTGTTGGTATACAGATTAAAGGCGGCATAGGATTTTTTACAAGATCCACCCCGATATAATCTGTGATATGGCCTTTGTTTGCAGAAACAATACCTATTCCTTTCGCACAGTCAATGACGCTGCCGCCACCGACAGCAACAATACCTGTACATTCTTCAGCTGTATAAAATTCCGAACCCTTCATCACATCCGTATCACGGGGATTTACCAGTATATCCTCAAATATTTCATACTCAACTCCGACATCTGTCAGACTGGACGTTATATCATCCATCCAGTGCATCTTCAAAAGACCGGACTGGGTTGCCAGAAGTATCTTTTGCGAGTGGAAATTTGCGGCGTATCTCCCTGCATAAATTCTCGAATTGTCTCCCGTAATAAATTCAGGGGCGACAAACTTTCGAAGTTCCCTGTTTAATGTAACTGACATAAATCCCCACCTGCATTCTTTTTAGAATAATCATATTATAGCCCTCCCATCCTAAAAAGATTCTTAATCTGAATAAAATATAAGAATATCAGACATAAAACACCTTGATTTCTAATTTTTCAGGTCATTTTAGATTTTACAGATTTTTTTTGGATTCTCCAAAATCCGGGAAAAAACAATATAAGCCAACTCAGCATATAAAACAAATTATTATCAGGGAGGGAATATTTTACGGAAGATGAAGAATCCAGAAAGAAGACAGGCTTAAAAATTACCGGAATGCACTGTGCCTCATGTGCGGTAAATGTTGAATCTGCACTCAAAAAGGCAGAGGGCATCGAATCCGCCTCAGTCGATATATCGTCGGAGAATGCCGAGATTATTTTTGATCCGGAGAAGACAAACATCTCTGATATTGAAAAGATTGTGGAAGGTGCCGGCTATGGCATTTTAAAGGCTAAAACGAAGATAAAAATCGGGAGTATGCACTGTGCATCATGCGTTGAAGCGGTAAAGACTGCACTTGAGAAGAAAAACGGAGTGCTGTCAGCCGATATAAACTTAATAGACAATTCTGCAGTTATTGCATACGTTCCGGGAAAAGCGGAACTCTCAGATTTCAAGGCGGCTGTTGAGAAGGCAGGATATGAATACCGCGGAACGGATGAGGATACAACGCCGGATATTGAAGCTGAGATTTTTGAAAAAGAGCAGAAAGATAAAATAAAAAGAATTGTAACAGGTTTTGGAGTCTCCGCCATCCTTCTTGCATTAATGTTTTCAGGAGTGAACCTTCCGTTCCCGATGGGATATCTGATGTTTGTAATTACAACTCCTGCATTCCTATATCTCGGATATCCGATATTCCGTGCGGCTTTTTTATCGCTGAAAAATACTGCCCTTAACATGGATGTCATGTATGCACTCGGAATCGGTGTCGCCTATGTGGCATCCGTTCTCGGGACATTCGGAATATTTCTGACTCAGGATTTCATGTTCTACGAAACCTCGGTCATGCTTGCCGCATTTTTAACACTCGGAAGATATCTTGAGGCAAACGCAAAGGGAAGAACAAACGATGCAGTAAAAAAACTGATACAGCTGAGACCGAAAAAAGCGTTCGTTTTTAAGAAAGGCGATTACAGGGAGGTTTCTGTGGAAGAGCTCGTGACAGGGGATGAAATCATGGTAAAACCCGGCGGAAGGGTGCCTGTTGACGGTGTTGTAATATCCGGCGAGGCCTACATTGACGAGTCGGTTATCACAGGAGAGCCTTTGCCAGTAAAAAAGAAAGACGGAGACAGTGTTGTCGGAGGAACTCTCAATACAAGCGGGGCCATTGTGTTCAGATCAACAAAGGTCGGGCGTGACACAGTCTTATTCCAGATAATTAAGCTTGTTGAGGAGACTCAGCGGCAGAAGCCTCCTGTTCAGAGACTTGCGGATGTTGCGGTAGCATACTTTATACCGGCAATAATGACAGTTGCCATTATCTCGTCCCTCATCTGGTACTACCTTCTGGGAAGCACAACATTATTTGCAGTGACAGTTTTTGTCTCGATAATTGTGGTTGCATGCCCCTGTGCCCTCGGACTTGCAACTCCGACTGCTGTTACGGTAGGAATCGGACGCGGGGCCGAGCTTGGAATTTTAATTAAAAACGGCGAGGCACTTGAGGTATCTGAAAAGCTCAGATGTATAGTCTTTGACAAGACAGGGACTCTTACACTCGGAAAACCGGTTGTCACATCCGTAAAAGCATATGATATGGATGATAAAGAGCTCATATCACTGGCGGCAGGTGCCGAAAAATCATCAGAGCACCCTATTGCAAAAGCCATTCTGAATAAGGCAGAGGAGGACAGGATCACTCCGGCTGCTGTAACAGATTTCAGATCTTCAGCCGGAGGAGGCATATCCGCAGAATATGAGGGAAAAATAATTCTCGTAGGAAACAGGGATTTTATCGCTGAGAACGGGGTAATTGTCACAAGAGAGGCAGAACTGAAGCTTTCGGCAAACGAAAAATCAGGAAAGACTGCTGTTTTAGTGGCTGTTGATAAAAAAATATCCGGCATCATTTCAGTCTCAGACAGCTTAAAGCCGGGCGCAGTATCTGCAATAAAGGCGATAAAGAAGATGGGGCTTTCTGTTGCGATGATAACAGGAGACAATGCAATTACAGCACTCGCAATCGCGGATGAGGCAGGGATAAAAGACGTTTATGCAAATGTCCTTCCCGGTGCGAAGTCAGACGAAGTTGGACGGATTAAAAAAGCAAAAGGAGATGTGGCATTTGTCGGCGACGGTATTAATGATGCACCTGCTCTTGCAATGGCCGATGTGGGAATCGCAGTTGGAAGCGGAACCGAAATTGCACTTGAAAGTGCTGATATTGTTCTGATGCATGATAATCTTCTGGACGTGCCAGCCGCAGTCCAGCTCTCAAAAAAGGTTATGGGAAGAATAAAACTAAACCTCTTCTGGGCTTTTGCTTACAATACCGCATTAATCCCGATAGCCGCCGGAATCCTCTATCCCTTCTTTGGAATAGTATTCAGACCGGAGTACGCAGGTGCAGCCATGGTCCTTAGTTCTGTGACTGTGATTTCCCTCTCACTTCTTCTGAAAAACTACACCCCTCCGGCACTTGTTGCAAAATAAAGGAAAAACCCATTTTTTAAAAGATTAAAAAAACCCAAAACAGCGGTCACAAATAATATCGTCATGTAAAAAAAGGAATTAATATGGCGCCAAAATATCTCATTCTGATAATTCTGGCAGTCACAGTCATCATAATCTCATTTTTCAATATCATGGCAGGCCTTGCAATAGCTGCCGCAGTTATCGTAATTTTTGCGGCTGTGTATCTTATATCACATTTCCCTTCGGAATACGATGATGAGGAGCAGCTGGAAACCGAAGATGAGATCAATCTTATCTACGATTAATAAAAAAGTATTTTTAAAAAATCCATCAAAAAATTCCGGTTAATTTTTCAGATGTGCCGATATCTCTTTCATCAGATCTTTCATTTCATAGGGTTTTCTCAGAAAAACAGAGTTTGTTATCTTTTCTGCCCTTTTTATTGTGATATCCTCGGTACTGGCAGATGAGAAGATTATTGGCATATCAAGTCCGTCCCGTCTTATCCTCTCTGCAGCATAAATTCCGTCACCATCTCCGATTAATCTGATATCCATGATGATGAGATCAGGGCTGCCTGCAATCGCGGTTTCGTAAGCCGCTTTACAGGAGACTACCGGCCCGAGACTTTCGTATTCCATAATCTCGGTAATCACTGTATTGATGAACTCCCCGATAATATCATCATCCTCAACAATCAGGATCAGTGGTTTTTCGGACATCTCAGATCAAATCCGCTATTTTTCAGCCGTATCTGCAGGTTTCAAATTTATTCTGACAACCCAGCATGTTCCGGTTTCGGCATTAATGCTCTCCAGTGTTCCCGAAAGCTGTTTTGTGATAATACTGCGTGCATTTTTGATTCCAAAACCGGATTTCTCCACACCGGGACTTCCAAGACCTTTACCGTTATCTTTTACAATAATTACGAGATTATCATCATCAATGGATATTTCAATATCAATTATACCCCCGTTTTCATCAAAGGCATGCTCTGTGGAATTATTTATGAGTTCATACAATGCTGTGCTCAGAGGTATTGCATATGAGAGTTCTGCCTCGAACTCATCTCCGTGTATTTCAAATGAGATATTCTCTCCCTTCTCCTTCGTAGTGCCCTGCAGTATCAGTTTTATCAGGTCAGAAAGATGCTCTTTGAATCGAAGTGACTCCTTATCCTCTTTATTGTAAAGATCATCATGTATCATCCCGAGATATTTTATCCGGTTTGTGGCCTCATTAATTACCTCAAGAGCCTTTGGATCTTTAATTTTTAAGGATTTAATACCAAGAAGGCTTATTATGTACTGAAGATTGTTTTTAACCCTGTGGTGAAGTTCTGCAACCAGTTTGGATTTTTTATTAAGTGCCCCTTTAAGTTCACGATTTTTTACCTCAAGGCTGTTTATACTGTCCTCTATTGTCTGAAGCAGGATATTTGCGGAATCCGAGATGGATGAGATCTCATCATCATTCTCATCCTCAAGCCTTGCAGAGTAATCACCTGTATCTGCAATCCTTTTAAGTTCTGATGAGAACGATTCAATTCTCCTGACAAATACGGTGTCCAGAATTAAATTTAGCAATATTACAATTAATGCACATAGAATTACTGCAAACGCTGAATAAAAGAGCACTGAATCATAACCAAGCCGGAATAAGTCCCTGTTGGCTATTATCTTAAGCTCAGCAGCAGGATTCCCGTTGATACCGTATATTGGTGATTTAATATACAACTCCTCTCCGTTCGGATCGAATGAAATCTCCCTCGGTTTTTCCCCGGGGAGGAAGGAATTATCAAAATTATCACTGGAAATTTCCAAAAGCTCAAAATTCAGGTTAATTTCATTGGAAATTTCTTCAATATACTCTTTTGATACCTCCTTTACCATTACAAGTGTTCCTTTTACAGGACCTGAAAGATCACTTCTGATAACGGGATTGATGGAAACAACATATATTTTTTCTCCCGCCTTTAGAAATCCGGAAGTACTGCTTGAAATATCAGGCATTTTTACAGAGCTATCATCCATCAGGGAGTCTTTTAGTGCTTTTGGTATCTCTGAAAATTCATTTTCATCGGAGTTGTAATATTTGCCATAAAAAAAACTGCCATTTTTGTCAAAGTAAAGTATAGAATTAATATTAAGGTTTTCAAATATGAATTCAGGAAGGTTTTCCTCTATATATTCTGAATTTTTATCATCCATGAAATAATAGGAGTGATCCCAAAAAGCCCAGTCCAGATTGATTTTATCAATTATGGATATTTTATAATACAAATATTTCTCTGCCATTTCAGACTGGGATATGCCTTCATGCTCCTCAATATCTGAAAGACCATCAAGTACTATGAAATAGGAGCCTGTTGCAAGACCCAGTACCAGTATAATGGCGGTAGCCAGGGTCAGTAGATTTACTTTGGTCTTTATCTTCATATTATGACCATCCCGGTCTGAAAGTTGAAAACGAACAGTACCTTCCAGAATTTTTTGGATAATTCTGCCTTTTATTTAATATAATATGGAAATCCCGACAATAAATATTATTCCAGTCTGTTCTGAAGAGACTGCAGAGCATCTGTTATAGTTTTTGTATCCGGTTTCATTATCGCAACAGGGACCTCAACCACCTTCTCTATTATTGATGCCAGAATCGGTGCACAGACAATTCCGGATGCTCCCTCCTTTTCGGCACGTACGGCAGAAACAATGCATTCTTCCATCGTATAAGCAGGATAACCCTTCATTTTGATCTCCCTCTCACCCACTGCTATCATTTTTGACTCGATCTCATCAAGAAGAAATTTTGCGGCGATTACTGCGACAAAACCGGTCTCACGGGGTTCGAGGGCATTTACTATCGCAAAAACAGTAGAAAAACGGGGGTCTCTTTCTCCTGATGTTATTTTATATATTGTCGCAGGAGGAATCCCTGCCCTCTCAGCCAGTTCTTTTATGCTTACCCCTTTTCTTGT
Source organism: Methanomicrobium sp. (assembly GCF_055145805.1). Classification (NCBI taxonomy): domain Archaea; kingdom Methanobacteriati; phylum Methanobacteriota; class Methanomicrobia; order Methanomicrobiales; family Methanomicrobiaceae; genus Methanomicrobium; species Methanomicrobium sp. Next base: position 13,832 of record NZ_JBSREC010000114.1, read on the forward strand.
AAGCTCCTCATCAAGCGCCACCTTGAATCCTGTCTGAAAAATTCTCTTTGAGAACATAAAACACCTATCAACAATTGTATAAACAAGAAGTTAATAATTTTCCTCTTTGTAATAAAAAGAGAAATTGTCATATGTATGAATTTGAAAAATGGATCTGCACTGGTTCGTATAAAAACAACAGATAATCCCCGGAAGGATAAAGCCGCCCCCCTCTTCCGTTGGAAAGATCATCATAAAGACTATAGAATGACTCCATTGTTTCATAAAAGCCGTCCATATCACCACCCTCATATTTTTTTAAGGCCGCATCGGCAAAAGATGACAGTACTGATATGTTATGCCCGTCTTCTCCGGCAGATGAGCAGTAAGCCCTAATCATGAGAAGATCATCCTCAGGAAGAATTTCCAGATCAGCATATTTTTTAGAGATTAATTCCGGATCAGAAGCTAAAATTTGCTCATCATCCCGGCTATTTTTACAACCGGCCCTTCCAGTACTTAACTTTTTAAAATACAGTGAAGACTGACAACCGGAATTTTTCATATCTTTCACCTCTGATTCTTCGATTACACTATTCTTTCCTGATATTTTCAGATTTGCATTACAATCCGTTACATAGGTTGCCATATTATCCATAACAGCCGGGCAGTATTCCGCTTTCATTATCCCAAAGCCTTATCTTACAAAGATTTATTTGATAAATTACGGTATAAATGATTAAAACCCGGTTGATTATACTATCTAACCCGTTGGTTAAACGGAAAAATAATCAGATATCCGGCACAGGAACAGATGTACGCACACCAAAAACTGCTTTTTTTTGCAACAGTATCAGTATTCAGAATTGTCTTTAGCATTGCATCGAATAATACAATACATAAGTATTAATTAAAATAAATTAATTGACTCAAAAGGCAAATAATTAAAGATAAGAGGACACAATTTATCTCAATTAAGATCACACATCTATTATGCACGCCTCTGAGATTAGAGAGATTACAGTACTCCCCGGAAAAAACCGCAAAGGCGAGACTGAAAATTTCAGAAGAATATCAATACGTCCCGGAGATACCATATCAATAGTCGGGCCGACAGGGTCCGGAAAAAGCGCTTTTATAAACGATATCGAGATGTTTGCGCAGAAAGACACTGTAACAGGCAGAACCATTCTTGTAAACAATGAATTCCCGCCGGAGGACTTTGTAAGGGACCCTTCAAAAAAGCCTGTTGCGATGATAACCCAGAATACCAAATGCCTTGCAGACTTAACCGTGGAAAAATTTCTGGATATGCATATAAAATCACGTAAAATCTCTGATTTGTCAATAACCCGGAAGACAATTGATCTTGCCAACGAATTCACAGGTGAGAAGATTGTGAAAGGTGCAAGGATGACATCCCTTTCAGGAGGGCAGACCAGATCACTCATGGTTGCAGATGCTATTGTTGTCTCGGATACTCCGGTAATTCTTCTTGATGAAGTTGAAAATGCGGGAATTTTCAAGGATAAAGTCATAGAATGCCTAAAAACCCATAATAAGGCATTATTGTTTGTAACACACGACCCGCTCGTCTCACTTTTATCAGAGAGAAGAATTGTTATGAAGAACGGGGCAGTATCAGATGTCCTCAGACCGGGTGATTCTGAAAAAGAAGCTCTTATAGAGGTTTTAAGAATAGACTCCACACTCTCGGCACTTCGGGAGAGAATACGCTGCGGCGAGATTATTGGAAGTACTCCGGGGATATGAAGCTGCTCGTAATTGCAGGGCCGCCCTCTGCCGGAAAGACTGCTGTTGTAAGACAGATAATATCATCATTTAACCCGCTTAAAAAATGTGCATACCTCAAAATAGATGTTGTAAGGGCGTTTGAGGACAAGGAGCTCAGGGACGAGTTTCAAATCCCGACAAGAAAGGTTTATTCCGGGGATGTATGCCCCGATCATGTGGGAATACTCGTAATGAAGGATGCCATCGGATGGGCAGGAGATAACGGTGCAGAGATCCTGATAGTGGAGAGTGCCGGACTCTGCCTCAGATGTTCGCCTTATACAACACAGTCACTCGGGATTGCGGTTTTAAGTGCAATCTCAGGCACAAACTCACCCTTAAAGATGTCTGCAATGCTTGCACTTTCTGATATGGCAGTTGTAACACGAATTGATCTCGTATCACAGGCGGAAAAGGAGGTCTTTCGCGAGAGGATTAAAGAGGTGAAAAGGAGTCTTGATATCGTTGAGACAAACGCTGTTTCCGGTACAGGACTCCGTTATCTTTTCCGGGCGATAGAAAACCTTTCACATATAGAAGATTCCGATAAAATAACTCTCAGGGGCAATCCGCCTCTCGGTGTATGCACCGTATGTGCCGGCAAAAAGGAGATCGGATGGGAGAACCATTTCGGTGTTATCAGGGGACTTGACTCGGATGATTTTTTTTTCAGGGGCGATTAAATGCCAAAAATTACAGAAAGGTGGATCAGTCCTGAAAAAAACTGCGGCGCCTGCGGCCTTAATTCATGCAGTGAATTTGAAATATATCTAAACTCAGGGGAAAAAGAGCCGGAAGACTGCCCATATTATATATCCGAAATATATAATAATCAAAAGACAGACTGCAAAAAAGATGCAGTTTATAAAGGGTCTGATATTTTAAATCAGCCCTATGATTTTGTTCTTCATCCAATCGGTGATGAACCCTCTGCAAGAAAGATTGTTCTGCCTTTCAGACCGGACATTACCGAAAGGATGGAGATTGAAAAAGGCGACATTGTGCTTGGAAGACCACAGGGAGCAGGGTGCCCCGTCCAGCATGTGTTATCGGTAATAAATGCAGACTACCTTACAGGAGTCATAACAACTCATGTGGTGAGTCCGCTTATTGCAAGGAAGAATCCCGATATTGTAAAGGAGATCCGTGCATACCATATCACAGGTTTTGAGGGAATAGCACAGACAATCAGCTCTGTACCTCAATTCGGCAGAAGACAGAGGTTTCTTCCGGGATTCTGCATGATGAACCTCGGACACACCGGAGTTGTAAACCTTCTTGTCCGAAAGAGAACGGGCCTGCACGTCAGGGTGGAGGATATAAGAATTATATGAAGTCTGTTTCAAAGATAGAAAATAAAATAAAAAAAGGCACTGCGGTTGTATACACTGCAAAAGAATTCAAGGCAATGGTCAGGGAAGGCAGCACCCCATCCTTAAATGACATTGATGTTGTAACCTGCGGGACATGCGGGGTGATGTCAGGCACATTTGCTGTTATGACAGTCCCTGTTGCAAAACCCGGAGCCTTCAGGCGTGCAGACAGGATTTCATTAAACGGTGTCCCGTGTTTTTGCGGCCCCTGTCCCAATGAGGGGCTCGGCACTGTGGATTTAATCGTATACGCAACATCACATGCATCAGGAAAATACGGCGGCGGCCACCTTTTAAGGGATATAATTGAGGATAAAGATATTGAGGTTATAGCCGAATCTGAAGGAAAAACCTACGAGAACCAACTTTACGGCGCAGATATTGAATCTGCAAGGATGATAACATCAAGAAGTGCCTTTAAAAACTATTCCGCCTTTGTAAATCCTGATGCAGAGCCGTTTGAAACAATTTTTTCCGTTCTTCCCCTTAAGGGGAATTTGTCTGAAGCAACTGTTTCCGGATGCGGTGAGATAAACCCGCTTCAAAACGATCCGGAGATGAGATATCTTAATTCAGGAGCTAAAATTCTTTTAAACGGTGCACAGGGAAGGATTATGGGTCCGGGTACAAGAAGCTCCGATGATAAGCCAAACATTTCAGCTTATGCTGATATGAACAATATGATGCCCGAGTTTATGGGTGGTTTTGTAACCTCAAAGGGTCCGGAATGCATAACATCAGTAGCCGCCGCAATTCCGGTAACTGATGAAAAAACATTAAAAGAACTCTCTGTTCTGGATATAAACATACCATTGCCGGTTGTTGATGTCAAAGACAGAAGTGTTACAGGAGTGTCGGATTACGACCTAATCTGGCAGAACACTGATCACAAGCTTGAGGTAAATCCTATGAACTGTATGTTCTGCGGCGACTGCCCTGCACTTGAAAGCTGTCCGACAAATGCGATAATGCCCGGCGGAGGTGTCATTCTGTCGAGATGTGTATCCTGCGGGACATGCATCCACACATGTCCGGGTGAGGTGTACAGCATGAATATGGGATCAATAGAATGTGAAGGAAACAGCATTCCCATAACCCTCAGACAGTCTGACAGAACAAGGGCAAATGAACTGACAGAAATCCTTAAGGATATGATTGAGAGAGGAGAGTTCACCCTGTTATAATAGGTGATGAATACGGGAGAATACACACTCGGGTGTCCTTTATGCGGGAGCAGATTTTCGGACACAAACACAAACAGCTGCATTAAAGGATGTAATTCACTAATAATAGCAGATTACAGTCATAAACAGCTGACTGTCAGAGACCTTCCAGGAATGTTCAGGTTTCACGACTGGCTGCCGGTTAAAGGCTTTCGTAATGTCAGTACCGCACCTGTAACATACAAAAGCAAAGATCTTGCAAAAGAACTGGGCCTTTCAAACCTCTATATATCATTTAACGGCTACTGGCCGGAGAGGTGTGCGCTAATTAATACATGCTCATTTAAGGAGCTTGAAGCTGTCCCGACAATGCTCAGGATGCAGGAGTTGACAAAGGGAGTTATTCAGGTGTCATCGGCAGGAAATACCGGAAGGGCTTTCTGCGAGGTTTCATCACAGACCGGCCTGCCTGCAATAGTTGTTGTGCCCGAATATGCCCGGGAGAATATATGGACGACAAAACAGGCTGAGGATGTCATCCTGATAACAGTAAAGGGCGACTATACGGATGCAATAGAGTTTGGATCAAAAATCTGCTCAATTGAGGGCGTTGTTGCCGAAGGCGGGGCAAAAAATCCTGCAAGGCGCGACGGTATGGGGACAACGCTTCTTGACGGAGCAGTAACAGCGGGCCGTATTCCCGACTGGTACTTCCAGGCAGTCGGAAGCGGAACAGGCGCAATAGCCGCATTTGAGATGTCACAGCGGTTAATCGGGGACGGACGTTTTGGAAAGAGACTCCCCCGTCTTTACCTCTCACAAAATGACACCTTTGCACCCATGGTAAATGCATGGAGAGAAAACAGACGGGATATAATCCCCGCTACTGACATGCCTGATGCAAAAAACGCTGCCATGAATGTATATTCGCCACTTCTTACAAACAGAAACCCACCTTACGGAATCTGCGGAGGCCTTTTTGATGCACTGACAGCAACAGACGGAATAATGGCGCCTGTATCCAAAAGAGATGCTGAAAATGCCTCCAGTCTTTTTGAGGAGCTTGAGGGATCAGACATAGATCCTGCGGCAGCAGTCTGTCTTGCATCCCTGACGGATGCAGCAGAGAACGGAGTTATAAAGCCGGATGAAACAGTCCTTCTGAACATAACAGGAGGCGGATATAAACGTGCAAAAGAGGAGCTGGATATAATTCCCGTAGAGTTGTATGCAGCTTTTGAGGCAGGGGACGGCATTGAGACCATACGGGAAGATATCAGAAAACGGGTTTTGAATTATGCATGAGGATGATTTTACAGCGATTCTGAAAAGAGCGGGCATTGATTTTGTGGTCTCGCTTCCGTGCGATCGCACAAAGGATCTCTGCACATTTCTGGAACGGGATTTTCACTACGTAAACATAAACCGTGAAGAGGACGGAGTAGGCGTATGTGCGGGTCTTGCACTTGCAAAACGTAGATCTGTTCTTCAGATGCAGAGTTCGGGACTTGGAAACTCGCTGAATGCGATGATGTCCCTTACATACCTCTACGGTCTGCCTCTTCCCGTAATAGCAAGCCTCAGGGGATATTATGAGGAGAATATACCCGCCCAGATACCGTTTAACAGCAAAATTCCGGGAATTCTGGATGCCCTGGATATAAAATACACAATAATTGAGGAGGCATCAGAACTTAAAAGAGCAGAGGAAATAATCAATAACTGTTATTTAAATTCCGAGATTCACGTGATTATGATATCACCAAAAGTCTGGGAGGGGGAGGTATGCTCATGCGGGAGAGCGTTTCCAAAAAGAAGCAGAGATATCAGGGTTTCATTTGAGAGAAGCATAGGAGAGCCTGAAATGATGCGGGCTGATGCAATCGGGATAATAGCAGAGAGTCTAAAAAATGAACTCACAGTCTGCAACATCGGTGTTCCATGCAAGGAGCTTTATGCCGCAGGAGACAGGGCTGAGAACTTCTACATGCTTGGAAGCTACACGCAGGCAACGCCCATAGGTCTCGGACTTGCCATCGGGCAGGATAGGGAGGTTGTTGTAATAGACGGTGACGGAAGCCTTCTCGGAACAGCGATTCTGCCTGTCGTCGCTGCAGAAGATCCGGAAAATTTTACAATCATTGCACTTGACAACGGTGCATTCGGAAGTACCGGGATGCAGAAAACCCATGCATGGACAGGATGCAACCTTGAACTTATGGCAGTTGCCGCAGGGCTTTTAGATACTGCAATGGTTCAGACAGAAGATGAACTGGCAGGGATTTTATCTTCCGAAAACAGACCATCTTTTGTACACTGCATAATAAGGCCCGGAAATTCTGATGCAAAAAATCTGCCTCTGAGTCCTGATGAGATAAAAAAGAGATTTGCAGGGATATTATAGGCAATTATATCTGTTTTTTCCCAAATAATTCCCAGCTTATTTCAAGAGCGGTTATTGCCGGAAGTTTTTTGCCTGTCATAAATTCAATGCAGGCGCCGCCGCCTGTTGATATATGGCTGAACTTATCATGCATTCCAAGCGACTCCACCACAACCGCGGTATGACCCCCTCCGACGACAGAGAATTCAGACTCTGATGCAGCCTTTAGCAGTTCAAAAGTCCCGGTTGAGAATATATCCTCTTCAAACAGACCTGCAGGTCCGTTAAAGACTACTGTTCCGGAATTTCGGAGGGTGTCTGTAAAAGATGCCAGGGAATCAAGACCCAGGTCAAGAACAGGACTGTTCACAGGGATTTTATCAGCAGAAACCTCCTCTCTTAAACCATCTTTATTTCTTATTGCAACAGAATCCGGAATTACAATCCTATCCCCGTATTTTTTTAGTATTCCGGCTGCTTTTGCCACTTCACCGTAGTAGCCAAGCTTTTTTATCAGATCTGTCGAGGGTTTGCCGATATTTAGTCCCTTTGCAATTAAAAACACATTCGCAACGACTCCGACCACAACAACGCGGTCTGCAATACCACATTCAAGTACATTTTTTGCGACATCTATAGAGTCATCAACCTTTGTCCCCCCCAGAACAAATGTAACAGGTTTCGGAGAATCTGAAAAAACCTTTGAGAGGCAGAATACTTCCTTTTCCATAAGAGTGCCTGCAACAGACTTCATGCAATAAGGAAGACCGACAATTGTCGGCTGTGAACGGTGTGCAGTCCCGAATGCATCGTTTACATAGAAATCTCCCATTGAAGAGAGCCCGCGTACCAGATGTGTGCCTGCCGCCTCTTCAGGTGTCATCTTAAGATTCTCCTCTGCATTAAACCTCACATTCTCAAGCATCAGAACATCGCCGGATTCCATCTTTTTTACCGCGTCCCTTGCACAGCGGCCAAAAATATCATCAATATATTCAACAGGCCTGTTGATTAGCCGCTCAAGACGCTCTGCATGTACCTCTAGTGTTGTAAAATCCTTTTTCTGCGGTCTGCTCTGGTGGGTAATAATTACAACTTTTGAATCAGAAAGATTCTGCACTGTCGGTGCATGCTCGCGGAATCTCTTATCATCAAGAATGAGGTTTGACGCAGGATCTATAGGTGAGTTGAAATCCACACGCAAAAGAGCTGTTTTTCTGTTTGTTTCAATATCATCCAGTGTTCCAATTTTCATATCATATACACCCGGGAAAGCAGAGGGAGGATTTCTCTTCTGTATAATATGATGTTTGATGGTATTGGAATTATTGGTTGTTGTCCGAAATTCTCACATTTATCAGGTAAGTGAAAAATAAAAATTCTTTCCGCTGTTTACCGAGAATTACATATTTGAATAAATAAGATATATTTACGGAAAAGATACCCCGGCATATAACAAAATATAATCTGAGGAGAAAAGGATGGTTAAAAAATGCATAAACAGAACATCATAGAGAAAATTTTTGAACAGGCTCTCTGGAATCTGAGATTTGTCGTACTTCTCGGAGTAATATTTGGTGCACTAAGTGCAATTGTGCTTTTTATTTCAGGTTCACTTGAAATTCTGGACGTTTTAAAGGATTACCTCTTTGTTGCGGACTCACATCTTGCTCATGAGGATATCCTGATAGGAATAATAGGTGCAATTGATTTCTACTTAATTGGTCTTGTCCTTTTAATATTCAGTTTTGGAATATACGAACTGTTCATATCAAAACTTGAAATTGCAAGGACAGGCGGGGATTTTGGAAACATCCTGGAAGTCAGAAACCTTGACGATCTTAAAAATAAGATTATAAAGGTCATAATAATGGTATTAATTGTCACTTTCTTCCAGAGAATTCTCTCGATGAAATTTACGACATCTCTTGACATGCTTTCAATGGCAGTTTCAATATGCGCCATATGCATTGGTGTTTATTTTATGGGAAAACACAATCTCTAAAAAAACATATTTTTATTGACATATTAAGTTATAAAACAAATAATCTATTTTTTCAGTATATGAATACCTTCTTTTTTTCTACAAAAACAGGTTTTATCCGGTATTTTTCCGGCCATCAAAAGAGTTAATACATGTAAGCACACATTTGCCTCTCAATAGTAATCTGAACCGTATGATTACCACCCCGGATACAAAAAAAGGAGATGTGAAATATGAAAGTTGTAGCCTTCAACGGAAGCCCGAGAAAACATGGAAACACGTACAGACTTTTAAAGGAGATTCAGGCAGAACTCAGGAGAGAAGATATTGAAACTGAGATTGTGCACATCGGCGGCAAAAAGGTTATCGGATGCATCGCCTGCGATAAATGCTTTGAAAAAAAAGATGAGAAGTGCATACTTGCAAATGACTTCATAAACAATGCAATATTAAAGATGAAGGAGGCCGACGGGATAATTATTGCATCTCCGACATACTTTGCAGATGTGACAACCGAGGTTAAGGCACTTATTGACAGGGCAGGTTTTGTGGGTCTTGCAAACGACAGTATGTTTTCAAGAAAAGTAGGCGCTGCAGTAGTCTCCGCAAGAAGAGGCGGTTCAATTCATGCCTATGACACAATAAACCATCTGTTCGGAATCTCAAACATGATAACGGTCGGCTCATCATACTGGAATGTGGGATTTTCAGGCAATGAAAATGATGTGGAAAAAGATGAGGAAGGCCTTAAAACCATGAAGGACTTAGCCGCCAATATGGCCTGGATTTTAAAGAAGATCCATGCAGATGATGCTGAAGTAAAGGAAGAAACACCAATAACTGAATGAAATCAATCCACCAAATTTTTTGAAATTTTTAAACCAGCCGTTATTGTAAAAAAAATCTGTTCCGGTTATTCCCGAATAAAATATCCGCTTTCCTTTAGAATTGCAAATACCTTCTCATCCCATTTTTTCTGATCTGATTCCAAAAGAGATCTTATCTTCTCATCCCAGAGTTTTTTGAGAGCAGGGTCTTCAGAACGCAGAATATGCGGACCCATAACACGTCCGAGAACTTTTCCGTCCGGGTTTAATATCAGTATTCTCCAGCAGCCGTAGCTTCTGCACATATCAGGGCGTGTTAAATGAACACAGCAGCAGATTCTTCCCGGAGTGTTGGGATCAGGCCTTAAAAACGGGCAGGCTTCCGGCCACATCTCATATATGCTTTTATCAGAATACCACTCTGTCTTGTCAGGATCAAGAGTTACAACCTTCTCCTCGTTTGTATACTCGTTTCTGACAATAAATTCTGTCTTTGAAATTTCCTTAACAAGAGTGTGCACCTGTCCCAGATAACTGCAGCACTCTCCGCACTGCAGGCATTCAAACGCCATCGCCTAAAAAAACCTCATTTTCATTGATGTTTTAGTATTATTTTTGGCCGGATAAAATACTTTTAGTTTTGTCCTAACTCAAAATATAAGCCACACAGGAAACTGTCCGATGAGCATCATATAGAGACTTTATGGAAAAATTCCTGCGAAATTTTTAAAATCTGCAAGAAAGATTATTGACGAATGAAAAGGGATAATGGATTTGTAAAGATAACAAAGAAAAGGAAAGGGAAAATATCGAATGGAATTTGTGAAAATTACTGATAGCGATAAAACAAAATACATGGAACTCCTGCTTATTGCAGATGAACAGGTAAGTATGATAGAGAAATATCTGTATCGCGGTGATATGTTTGCCTTATGTGATGATGATGTTAAAGCGATTTGCATTGTTACACGGGAGCAGTCCGGCGTTTACGAAATTAAGAATATTGTTACCGTTCCTGAATATCAGCGGAAAGGATATGGACAACGTCTAATCTCATTTATTGCTGATTACTACAAAAATTCCGGTAGCGAGTTATATGTTGGAACAGGCAATTGCCCTGCAATAATTCATTTCTACGAGAAATGCGGATTTGAAAAATCACACATTGTTAAAAATTTTTTTATCGACAATTATGACCACCCCATGTATGAAAACGGACAACAGTTAGTGGATATGATTTATCTGAAAAGACATCTATAAAAAAAGAGCTTATGCCGCCCGGCGGGGAAAAAAAGGTTGTCTGGCGGCAGGATAGCAATGTGCTCAAAAAGCCCTCAAATCAACACTAAAACCTTCGGCCGCAATAAGACTGATATCATTTTCTGCTTCATCATGAACAACACAGGGCCCCTGCCTGACAAGCCTGAATACAACAGCATCATCAGGAATAGCAGGAGTCATTTCTGCATCCACATCTTTCTGGATTATAAACCTTGAACTATCAAGATTGTGCGAATAATACTCCTTAAATGCAGACCTCTTCTCATCCTCTATATCAACCCAGTCTGCAATCTCCGCAACTGTCGGATCACATGGAATCCATCCGTATCCTTCAATGTAAAACTCTGCCCAGAAATGCGTGCCCGGTTTTTCTGCAAGAACCATCTGGTATCCGCCGGTTGCACGGGCAGGAATTCCAAGCGATCTGCAAAGTGCCGAGAAAAGCATGCTCTGCGTTCCGCAGTCACCGTGCCCTGATTCAAACATATAAGTCGATTCAGCGGTTTTTGGTTCAATCGTATCCAGAGATAAATGCGGCACATTGCTGTACGGATAAGTTTCAATGATGTGGTTGTATATCATTACAGCCTGAAGATACGGATTTTTCTCATCGCCGACGATTTCAAGTGCCTTATCTTTAATCTCATCCGTAACTTCAATATTTCTCGCAGACTGTGTATAAAGAATATATTCAGGATCTGTTATATTATAGGCTAAAACCTCAGCCGGGTCAACATAAAATCCCTGTTCATAGGATTTAAACCCGATATCGGCTGTAATCACCAGATCACCGTCGATATTCTCTGCCGGAATTTCATAATAAACATATCCAATCTGACCTGTGGTTACAGGACCACACGCAATATATTCCTCATATGAGAGATTTTCAACAGTTATATCAGTCTGGGATTCGGTCTCAAGAGGCAGCGGGTACCAGATTTTAATTGTGCCCGTTTTTGTAAGCAAATCTCCGGGGATTACGAGTTTTTCCATTCCGCCGTAACTGACAGGATTGAAATAAGGTGAAGTTTTAGGAGGTTTATTTCCTGAAAGTGCACTGCGTGATAAATAATCAAAATCCACTAATCCCTTCATATTCCATAAAAATTCATAATTTTTATAGAGATAATCCAGTGCAATATTTTCATAATAAAGCGTCTCACCGTCGGACTCAATACTCTGAGCAGAATCAGAGAGCCAGGCATTTAATTCCTCATCAGTTATGCCGGGAATTTTCTCTTTCATAAAATTCCGGGCTTCGGTTTCATTAAGCGGATACTCATATACAGATCTGATTGCGCGAAACTTTTCCCGTTTTGCATCAAGCGCCATATCCAAATCTTTTACGCTTATGTAAAGGATCTCTGCCTCTTCAAAATATTTTTCCGCGGTTTTGTAATTTCCTTCTTTTGATGCAGCCATACCTTTAGAATACAACTCATCTGCCTGTGATGCGGAATCAGCCACAGTGCCGGTACATCCGGAAATAAGAATGAATGAAGCTATTGCAAAAAGTAAAAAAATAGCAGAAATGCCCGGTTTCATGATTTACAATCATTTGATTAACTGATAAAAGTATTGATTATTTTTTCTTCACAAATTTAAAATTGTGTTATATTCGTTTATAGCCCCATTTAAGGCATTTCTGATTTTTAAAAACCCCTCACAGATACTTATCCTCTAAAATCTTTCCGTCATGAAGGCGTATAAACCGGTCCAGATATTCCTTATGCCACTCTTCGTGTGTGACCATCACAACAGTCTGATTCATTGTCTTATTTATCTCCCTGAAAAGTTCAAGAACAGTCTTTGAATTTGTGGAATCAAGGTTTGCACAGGGCTCATCTGCAAATAAGATCTCAGGATGGTTTACAAGCGCCCTTGCGATTGCAACCCTCTGCTGTTCACCTCCTGACAACTCAGAGGGCAGGTGATTCCTCCTCTCTTTTAGGCCCACCTTTTCAAGATAAGACTCACCCCGCATATTGCATTCATCCGGCGGGAGACCTTTCGCCATTGCAGGAAGAATGACATTTTCAAGTGCTGTCAGTTCCGGCACAAGTGCGTAATCCTGAAATATAAAACCGAATCCGGACAGGCGGAATCTTCCCTTTTCATCATCGCTCATCGAAAGGACATTTTTATCCGATATTTTAATACTGCCTGCCGTTGGCCTGTCCAAAAGACCAAGCATATGAAGAAGAGTCGATTTTCCCGAGCCTGATGAGCCCATAATCCCGATAAACTCCCCCTTTTTGATATCAATTGAAACTCCCCGAAGAGCATGGACTTTTACAAGACCCATCGTGTATGTTTTTTCAAGATCCACAGCCGATATCATCTCAGTTGCCCCTCATTGCATCAAGGATATTTTCCTGTGTTATCTTCCATGCAGGTATGAATCCCGCAATCGCCGATGATACAAACAGAAGAATTGTATTCTCCAAAACCATCCCGAAATCAACAAGGGGTGTTACGTCTCCGTCAGGAAACTCAATCGGATATGCAGTGAAATATATCACCATACCCTCAATTATCAAAAATCCGAGAATTGATCCGAAAAGGCATACAAATATCACCTGAAATACATAGGAATTTATTATCACACTCTTTTTAATCCCGATTGCCTTTAGGATTCCAATCTGTTTTCTGTTGTTAAACGCCTTTATTGTGGTCATAATAAAAATCAGAACAACTGCAATTATCAGGCTTCCAAAGACTGTAATCTGGTTTATGATAGTAAAAGACTCAACCGATTCTGTAACAGCAGCGGGAAGTGCCTCCTCCCAGGTCTTTACCTGATCGCCGACTCCGTATTCCAGAATATTCTTCCTGACTTTTCTGACATTTTCAATATCATTGTCCCCTGTTTTGACAAGAACCTTATCAGCAGCATTATTCTCATAACCCAGAACACTGTTCATCTCATCCCAGGTCACAAAGGCCATATAATCAGCACTCCATGATTTTGTATTAAAAATACCCTTGATACGATAATCCTTTGATACTCCGTTGCTGTATCTGACAGTTATGGTGTCACCAACCGCTGCACCGCCAAGCGACGGGTAGAAATCCTGTGTTTTATCCTTATGTCCTGAAACCAGAGCACCGATTATTATCTCGTCACGATCACCGCTTCCAAGGAAATTGCCGTCTTTCATGTAATCGGCAAATTTTGAGACCTCCATCTCATCACGGGGATCAAAGGCGGTTATCCCAAGTGTTATGGAATTCTCCTCATAGTTTATGGATGAAGCCGTCTCAAACCTGGGCGATGCCCTGACAACCCCGGGCACACGGTTTACGGCTGCCAAAACCTCATCAAGATCTTCTATATATCGATCATCCTCCCTTGGCTCGATGACAATATCCGAGGTGATAAAATCTACATTCTGCCGGTTAAAGGATTCAATAGCGCCGGAAATTACCGAGGGGAGAAATATCATGTTTGTAAGGACAATGGCGATTATGATGATGTTCATAAACACGCGTCCCTTTCCCCCTCTCTGTGTGGCCCTTGCGGCAAGAAAAACAGATGTCCTCAGATCCTCAAACATAAAAAAATCAAACCTTTGATTCTTCGCTTTTCCTGTATACAAAGTAGTAATAACCGCCGGCTGCGGCTAAAATGAGGAGAATAATGCCGAAAATTAACCCCCCGCCATCTTCGCTCTTTCTTATGGTAATTTTAAGCGGATGGTCTGATACATGAACTCCGGTATCGTCCTCATATGAGACACTCAAAGTGTAATCATAAACTCCTGCATCTCCGGCATCAAGTGTAAATATTGCGGGAGCGTCATTTCCGGGCTTTATTTTTCCGATATATGACTCCTTGTTCCCTGTAAACGGAAGGTCAATTGTGGCAACGGTTGATTTCGCATCTCCTGTGCCGGTATTTTCTATTCTTATTGTAAGATCGAAGCGGTCATTTTGCATAACCCGGACAGGATCAGTCTTTAATGAGGCAATACTCATCTCGCCTGACCCCCTGACATCAAGTGTTATTGCATCAGTCTGTGTCATGGAGGTTCCGTCAACAATATTGTATGTTATCAGAAACGGAATCTCATGAATTCCCGGCTCAAGATCAGCATCTGATATGAATGAGACGTTAAAAGAAGCTGCTTCTCCGGATGACAGAGCAGGAACATGATAAGTTCCTGACCGGACAGGTGCAAGTGAAGGATTGTCCTCTGAGATTCTTACAAAAATATCTTCGGCAGTACTTTTACCGCTGTTGTAGATACTTACCTTTAAGTCAGCCCCGCTGCCGGGTTCAAATGATGTCTCTCCCGACTGTCCGACAATAAGTATTGGTTTTTTAAGTGCCGATACGGGCATATTCACATTGACAGGTATCGGATACAGGAGATTTTCCGAACCCTTCACACTGACTCTCAAAATCGCATAATAAATGCCCTTTGTTTCAGGTGCAACAACCGCAAAAGTGAGACTTACAGACTGCTGCGGACCGAGATCGCCCGAAAATTCCGAATTCCCACCGATTACCTTAATGTTCTTTCCGCCGTCAAGAAAAACACCTGTTATTGTCGGGTTTATCTCCGCTTTTGTAGTCACAATAGAGTCAGTAGAGGTTGATGTGGTGGATGTTGCAGTATTTGTAAGTGTAACCTTAATCATCCCCGTATCCCCGGGCATTAAAACCGGGGGAGTCACTTCACTGTCAGATAAAATGACTGAGGGGGCATATAATCCAGCAGAAACAGTTCCTGCAAAGAACATGATTAGCAGGACAGTAAATATCATTTTTTTAAGCATTGAAGGAACACTCCGTCTAAATTCACAGTATTAACCTCATAATATTATAAATTAAGGTGTCATCATCTTCAAAAAAGAATCACATCAGCATCTCTCTTTTTCATCAGACCTGAAAAATTGCGGACTGTCTTCACCTGCCCCTCGCAAATATAATCCCGTATGATTAACATAAATGAAACAGAGTTATGCTTGAACTGAAATTTATCCGAAAAAACCCGGATGTCGTCAGAGCTGATCTCAATAAGAGGGGAGATTTGGAAAAACTTGCCTGGATTGACGACCTGCTCGAAAAGGATATTAAATCGCGTGAGATGCAGACTGAAATAAATGTCATGCGAAACCGGCGCAATATCATCAGCCGTGAAATAAAGGAAGCAAAAAAGGCAAAAGAGGACATATCCGGACTCTTGGAAGAGGCAAAATCCCTTCCCGGAAAAATAAAGGAAGACGAAGCCGCACTTGAGGAGATTAACGCGAAGATAAAATTCTACTTAATGAGGATTCCAAACATCCTTCATGATAGTGTTCCTGTCGGGTGTGACGATACCGAGAACGTGGAATGCAAAAAATGGGGAGAACCTGTTGTTCCTTCATTTGAGCTTAAAAACCACGGCGAACTTGCGGTTGAGAAGGATCTTGCCGATTTTGAAAGGGCGGCAAAAATATCCGGTGCCGGATTTTACATGCTTAAGGGAAACCTCGCATTAATGGATCTTGCACTTCAGCGTCTTGCCCTCGATGTTCTTGCAAAACGCGGTTACACAACAGTTATCCCGCCCTTTATGATGAACCGTGCAGCATACGAGGGTGTTACTGATCTTGCGGATTTTGAAAATGTTATGTATGCAATCGAAGGTGAGGATGAGTTTTTAATTGCGACAAGCGAGCACCCGATGGCTGCTATGTACATGAACGAGATCTTTGACGAAAAAGAGATTCCTCTAAAACTTGCAGGGGTAAGCCCGTGTTTCAGGCGCGAAATAGGTTCCCACGGTCTTGATACAAAAGGTCTTTTCAGGGTTCACCAGTTCAACAAGGTTGAACAGTTCATATACTGCAAACCGGAGGATTCATGGACGCTGCATGAAGAGCTTCTCAAAAACGCAGAGGACATCTACCAGATGCTGGGACTTCCCTACAGGGTTGTAAACATCTGCACCGGAGATATCGGAACAGTTGCGGCAAAGAAATACGATATGGAAGTCTGGATGCCGCGTGAGGAGACATACCGCGAGGTTGTTTCCTGCTCAAACTGCACGTCATATCAGTCTGTAAGACTTAATATAAAAGCAAGGGATGCCCACGATTTCGAGAACAAATACCCTCTTCATACATTGAACAGCACTGCTGTTGCAACAACAAGGACAATCCGTGCAATTATGGAAAATTATCAGGAAGAGGACGGAACAGTTGTTGTCCCTGAGGTCTTAAGGCCGTATATGAACGGTGCTGAGACTCTTTAACCGGAATTCTCTTTTTTTAAAGGATATGCTTCTTCATTTTTTTCAATGGTTTTTTTTAGACTAACCGCTAAATCCGAAAAGATACGCCAGAATAACAGAAATAAAAAACGATAATATGAATAATACAATTTCAGCCTGTTTCATGGGTCTTTTCAATTCGAATAAATAAACAAACCCTGCCGATACAAGTGAGACAGAAACCACCGGAATTATCCATATCGGAAATAAATTCAGGACGCAGGGTATTTCATTTAAGTATTGCCATGGCAATGCGAAAATCACTGCTGAAATAAGAAGAGCTGACGGGACAATGATTCCGGCACATTTTTTAAATTCTTTCTTCATTTCATTTAAAGATAAAAATACCAGTACTGCAACCGATGCCGATGCAACAGACCAGCAGGAGAGAATTATTGCAGGAATTAAAAATATTAAAAGAAAAACAAAGACTTTTTTTGACTTTTGACTCTCACATACTCTTCTGATAAATATTAAAAGACCCATTGCTGATAATGAGAGAAACAGCGGGCCTGCAATATCACCTAATACTGCCAGATAACGGGGGTAATATCCGCTGCACATAAACTGTACGGACTGAAAATAACAGGGATATATAACAGATGAAAGAAATACAGCAGGGATTATGTCTTTTTTTTGCAGATATCCTTTGAGTGCAATAACAGGTGTCAGAATTATCAGAACTGTTCCAAATGTCTGGAAAATACTGCCTGTAAGATTAGCTCCGAATATA
>NZ_JBSREC010000115.1:0-30474 GCF_055145805.1 Methanomicrobium sp.
TTAAGTCATAGCGGTCAACACCGCCCTTCATCCTGAGGGCAACCAGAACCTCTTCAAGGCTTGCGTTTCCGGCACGCTCCCCTATCCCGTTGACAGTTGTATGAAGCTGAAATGCACCTGCCTGTGCGGCTGTTATTGTGTTTGCGGATGCAAATCCCATATCATTGTGGCAGTGAACACATAGCGGATTTTTGAGATCTTTTTTTAGCTCCTTTACAGTATTATACATCTCAAGGGGAGTCATATATCCGACAGTGTCAGCAAAACTGCTGTACGCAGCGCCTCTTTCTGCTCCTCTTCTGTACATCTCCTTTAAAAATCCGATATCTGTCCTTGATGCCTCTTCTGCGGAAAAACGAACCTTCAGTCCGTGATCGTTTGCGTAATCCAGCATTTCAAGTGTTAATTCAAGCATCTCTTCGCGGGATTTTTTGTATTTGGTTTTTATGTGAAGATCTGATGTCGCAAAGAAGATACTTACAAGGTCAACACCGCAGTCGATTGCGGCGTCAAGGTCTGTTTTGACACATCTCGCAAGGCAGCATGTCCGGGCGGAAAGTCCCATATCAACAATTGCCTTAACACTCCTCTTTTCAGCTTCAGAGACGCTTGGAAATCCTGCCTCTATCACCTCAATTCCGATGCGGTCAAGCTTCTCTGCGATATCCTTCTTCTCATCACATGTGAATGAGACTCCCGGTGTCTGCTCACCGTCCCTTAATGTAACGTCACAAATTTCAACATCTAATGGTTTCATTTTTCTCACCTTCGGGACAGACTCCCTCAACAACAATTATCTTCAGGTTTTTCGGCTTATCTTTGAGATGCTCTTTTAGCACATCCGGGGAATTGGCTGCTATTACAACAGGATCTGCAAATTTTATGTATGGCATAATATCGAAGATATCCTGCCCCCCTGTCATGCCCATTTTTTTGTTCTTCAAAACGATGCATAAAAGCGGAATTTCCTTTTTGTGAATATCAATAAGTGCGTTAATTCCGGAATGCATCAGTGCGTAGTCGCCTGTTAAGGCAATTTTTGTGCTCTTTGCTCCAACCGCGACAGATGATCCCAGTCCGTAGTTTGCAATTCCGAATCCGTATGGCGGATTTTTGGAAAGAAGCGAGCATCCTGTATCACAAACTGCCTCAACTCCGGATTTTGCAATAGTCTCAAAGAGCATCTTATACGGGCAGTTCGGACAGAGAGTCTTTGTAAATCCCCGCACTCCTGCAGACTCAGGTTCTTCTGTAAATTTCGGCGGATACGGATTTCGGTGCTCATAAAGGAAAGTTCTGTCAAATCCTGTGTCACTGCCGGCTGTTTTCACAGACAACTCAGACGGGGGCCAGACAAACGGGGGCTTTGACCATTCGTACATCTCACGGGTTTTGTTATCGGAATATTCGCATCTCCCCTTCATTGTAAGATCAGGTGCCGCAAGGTCTCCGTATTTCTGAACTCTGTATGGTATATGGGAGTCATTTGTCTCACTTTTGAGAATGTCCTGTGTCACTCTGATAATACATACTCTTGAAAATTTCTCTGATGCCTGCAACGCTGACTCAATACAGGATGCAATATCATCCGGTCTTGGCTCAAGCAGCGGGACTTGTGCAACTTCGGCGAAGTATCTTGAATCCTGCCTGTTCTGTGAGCCTTTAGCCTCTGTGTCATCGCCGGCGATTATCACAACTCCGCCTCTGATTCCCTGTGTTGTTGCACTGACAAGCGGGTCACAGAGTGCGTTCATGCCGGCATTTTTTACAATTACAACCGATCTCAGGCCGGTAAGTGAATCACCGAGTGCGTATTCAAGTGCAGTCTTCTCGTTTATTGTGTATTCGGCCCGGCAGTAATCACAAAGTTCTGTCACCGGATATCCGGGAACTGAGTAGCATGTATCAGAGCCTTTTATGACAGCCTCTGCAAGAAGAATTTCTGTTTTCATCACAGATCCCTCCCCGGCGCAAGATCGCATCCCGTGCATCTGGAGCACATTGAAAGGGCTTTTGCCGGGTCAAGTCCGGCTTTTATTAGCGCCTCCTTTAAAAATTCAGACATCTCAAGGATTCTTTCGGCTGTTGGTCTTTTAAATTCTGAAAGTTCTCCTGAAGGAGTTAAGGGTCTTATCACAGGGATTATGCCGTTTTCGCAGAGTTCTGTAATGCACTTTTTCATCTCCTCGTCTGTTTCGCCAAGGCCGAGGATTACGTTTGAATAAACCCTGTTTTTTCCGAAGAGTTCAACTGATTTGATAAGAGCGTCCCACAGAACTTTTCTCTCAGGTCCCGGACAGATTTCTTTAAAAAGAGAGTCAGTTGCAGTTTCAAGGTTGAATTTGACCTCGGATACACCAAGATCAAATAACTTTTCAGGAGTATTCTCTGTCGGGTATATGGAGACGCCGATTGGAAGATTAAACTTTTTAAGGCGCTTTATAACCTCAATCACCCGTTTTTCATCCTCCTGTGGTGATCCCATAACACCGCTCGTTAAGGATATGCATTCAATATTGTCTGCAACAGCGGCTACCATCTTCTCAATAATATCAGGACTTTTTATCCTGCCTTTCTGCTTAGGAACTGTGCAGAATCTGCACCCAAATATACATCCCTCGCTTACTGTGATATAGGCCTGCTTCGGACAGTGCCATCCGACAGGCTCGACAAAACCTGAGATATGGATATCGCCGAATGAGAGTTCTGCCCTTTCCTTTCCGTAGCAATGAATTTTAACAGGGCTTTTTTCATCGACCGCGAGTCTGACTCTTGTCTCTCCGTCAGAAAAAAAGACAGAGCCTGCCCTTCCTGCGCCCGGACCTGCATGGGACTGCTCAATATCACACACCGTTCCGGTAAGCCCTGCGGTTCCGATCGCCAAGAGTTGTGGTTTGAACAGTCTCAGGCTCATATTAATAATGCCTCGTCGTATTTTGTGTAATACGGAATTGCAGCGGCGGCGCCTATGATTCCGCGTCCCTCAATCCTGATATCAAGAAGGTCTCTTATCTTCTCAAAGTCGTCCATTGTAACCTCGCCTGCCTTAACGAGACTTCCGTATGAATCAAGGGCAGATGTGTCAAATCCGATGTATGCACAGAGTCCTGTCTTATCAGAGAGGGTGTACTTTTTTACAAGACTCTCAAATCTGTCAAGAAGTTTTTCCGGCTCTGCTGATGCAAATTCACATGCAATTGCGACACAGTTCTTTGTCCTGTAAGGGACAGGGAACAGCTGGGTTATTGTATGTGAAAGATACCGTGAATTCTCATCCTCGACTGCCTTTGATATATTGTGTGCCAGAGTCCAGGTCGCACCTTCTTCAGGTGTGTCGGTATCATCCAGCCCTATTACAACCCTTGTGAATTTTGGGAGCCATATCGTTGAGCCTGCAACCTTTCCGCCGCCGCACGGGTCGGTTCTATGCCTTAAAACACCGCCTGCGGTTGCCCTGCATATGCTTGCACCGACGCCTCCGCCCCCCATTCCTATGTAAGTTACGGAAATCTCTGAATCCTCAACCGCAACTTCGCTGATTCCGGCGGGGAAATAAGAGCCCTGAAGGTCAAGGCTGACGCGTCCTGCATCAAGCATGAATCTCTGGGTGTTTCCGACAATCTTTGAGGATTTAACAAGCGGACTTTTGGTGTAGTGGTTTTTCGCCCACATCGCACCGCCAATACAGTCAAATCTCTCGATAAGCTCAACGCTTTTGTTGTCTTCGGATGCAACCCCCAGAATCTCCGGATAGGAGACCGAGTATGGATTTTCAAGGAAATTTTCTTCAAATTCCATGTAATCCTCAGGATTAATTCCTGACTTCTTTTCGTTTTCAGAGATGTTCACCATACAGACCTGCCGCCTCAACTCCCCTGTTTGCCCAGAGGACTGCCCCGAGTGCACCGATTCTGCCTTTGCTCTTTGCAGAGTCGATGTATCTTATTCCAAGTATTTCCGCCTCCGTCTCACATTCGGCTACGTTTAGCACTTCGGTTTTCACTTTTTCAAGATACGGTGATTCGGGAAGTGAAAGGCCTGTCCATACCGCGATTCCGGTATCAGAACTTACTGACCCTTCTTCAATAAACTCCTTTACAAAAGCGAGGAGCTCTTCTACCTTTCCGGGAAGAACTGCAAAATTAAGGGCTGATCCCACACAGTTTGTGGTCTTGTTAGGGACTTTGGGGTTTAGCTGAATAAGCCGCATGTCAAGGTATTCGACACCCTCAATAGTGCATGCTTCAGCACACTTCGATGCCAAAACCCATGTTGCGCCTGACTCTTTAGTATCGGTATCATCAATTCCGATTGAGACTTTCACATATTTCGGAGAATAGATGCGGGTTCTGCATGTCCTTGCACCGCCTGCCTTCAAATCCTCTTCTGACGGGTATTCGGTCCTGACAACTCCGGGCGCCTGCGGAAGGCATACTGCAACTCCGACTCCCGCACCTGCAATTCCGGCCCAGTCTGTTACTGCCATATCACCTTTTATTGTTACTCCCTCAAGCGCCTGACCTCCGATGTCATCTCCTGCCGCACCAAAGTTTATCGGATATTTGCCTATTCTGGCTGACATCGTCATCGAGGCACCTTCGACACTGATTGACTCAATCGCACCGCCGGCACGCCTTCTGTTCATGACATCCCATTCTATTGCTCCCCTGTGACAGCAGTGCTCAATAATTTCAGCTTTTCCTGCTTCTTCGTCAACTATAACAAGGAATTTTTTGCAGAACATCTGGCCGTAGCGTTCTTTTACCTCATCGGGTGTCAGTGTAATCATTATATTTTGTCACCGAAAATTTCGTTAACAGAAAATTCGGCAACATGATATTTAATGGGTTTGATTGTAAAATAGAATCAATAAATGATTATAAAATTTTATTTTCACTCAATAACTGCCAGATAATCAGAAAACAGATACTTCCTGTATCTTTTCTTACCTGTAATTTCAGTTAAAATTTTCAGGTCTTCAAATATTTTCATCAGATCATATGCACTCTGACGGTTGATTCCGAGGTCTGCAATAATATCATTTACAGATATTACAGGTTTTTTAAAGATCAGATCCACCATGCCGACGGATGCCGGACTGTCAGCAGCGTTTTCATGAAGCAGTCTTATAGTGTCCTGCTTTAATCTGTGTATTCTCTGTATTGCCAGAAGTGCTCTTTTCGATACATCATTAACCCCTTTAAGGAAAAATATGCAGAACTCTTCCCATTCACCCTCATATCTGACGTTATTTAACAGCCTGTAATACTCTTCCTGATGCTCTTTTAAGTAAAGACTTAAAATCAGAACAGGGCTTGTTATCATCCGGCAGCGGATGAGGTATAGCACTATCAAAAGCCTGCCAAGCCTTCCGTTTCCGTCCATAAATGGGTGAATTGTCTCAAACTGCACATGAATAAGTGCGGCTTTTAAAAGATGCGGAATATCATCATCTGATGTGTAAAATTTTAGAAGTGAGTCGAGAAGTTCTTTTATCATATCCGGCGGGGGCGGGATAAAGACTGCATCATTTATGGTTGAACCCGGTCGTCCTATGTAATTCTGAACATCCCTGAAGACACCTGGTGATTTATTCCTGCCCCTTGCTCCTTCAATCAGAGTCCTGTGAATGTTCTGAAGATACATGAGGTCAGGTATTTTACCACTCTCAGAAATTGCCTGTTCAAGTGCACCGATATAGTTTATGACTTCCCGCAGATCATGAGGGTCTTCACCTGTCTCTGTCCCTGCTTCGGATGCGAATACACCTCTGAGTGTGGCCTGCGTTCCTTCGATCTGTGTGGATAAAACGGCCTCCTTTCTGATAAACAGCTTCATGAAAATGTCGGTGTCCGGCAGTGTGAATGCCGCACCTTCAAGTCGTGAAAGTGCTGTCCCGGCATCTGCAAGATGTTTTTTGAGCACTGTATTCATTAAAAGCGGCGGACTGGGTGGGAGTGGCTTTGGGATAAACGCCAGATAACCGCCTTTCTGGCGTACGGGTACTCCTGCACGACTTTCGTATTGGCCGTTTATATCGTCAGCATTCAGGGAATTTTTCATAAGTCTGACATTCCTGAATTAGGTAGTGAGTTAATACTTTAAGTCAGTATTCCCTGACTTAGAATAAAATTTTTTCCGCTAAGTCTGTAATATTTGAATTAAATCGCACAATAATTGTGCCGGGAAAAAAGTCAGATTTTGATATCAGAAAAAAAAGAATTGTATTAGTTTCCGAAAAGTGATGACAACAGATCAATAATCTGTTTGAGCATGCTGTTTTCCTTCTTCAGATCTTCATTTTCTTTCTGAAGCTGTTCTATTAACTCCTGCTCTGAATTATCATCTCCTTCAAAAAGATCTGTCTGAATTCCGTCACATTTGTCTGTTATTTCAAACTGCGCTGTTTTTTCTGTTTCGGAATTCTCATTCATAATTTTGAGCGTGAAAGTCCCTGTCCCGATATCTCCGGAATTTAAGGATGTCTTAAAAGAATTCCAGCCTTCAGATTCCGAGCCGGCAACAACTGTGAGTGGTTCAGGTGCAGTCCATTTGAAATTGACGTTTACGCCCTCTATCTGAAGTGCAAGTTTTGAACCTGCGGGAAGGTCAGTTATGCCGTCAATCTCTATTGTCTGGTTGATGCAGTACTGCTTGTTAAGACTGAATCTTATGTTCCTCTGGTTTTCATAGGTATACTGGTTCTGTGAATCTGTATTTCCGGGAACTTCTGCCAGGGTAAATTTTCCTGACTTATAGGTTCCTGTCAGAGGTTCGGTTACAGTAAGTTCATAAGTGCCAAAATTCCATCCGTCCGGCTGAATATATAGTTTCCAGTCATTCCACCCGGACGTTTCCGCTGAACTCTGGTACACAAAACCTCCCTCTTTTAGTGTATATGCAAAATCCGAATCTGATGATTTCACATATGCGTCAAAGTATGTGCCAACAGGGAAGTTTGTAATGCCTGTTACATAGACAGTTTCACCGTCATAAAAGGTGTTTTTTAGAGCCATTCTGATAGCTCTCTCTTCTGTGCCGGATGAACTACTCTCTGTATTCTGCTGTCCTGAAGGAGATGATTCAGGTTCTGTTAATCTGAAGGTATTGGATTTTTCCGCTCCGCTTACAGGTTCATATACTGTAAGTTCGTAGATGCCTTCATTCCAGCCTGTGGTGTCGGCATAAATCTTCCATTTGTTCCATCCGTCTGTTCCCTTTTCATAGACAGTGTACTCTTTGGTGACTTTATAGATGAAATCCGAATCAGTCCCTTTTACAATGCCGTAGATGTTTGTTCCTACCGGAAGGTTTGCGATTCCTTCGGCAAACACTGTCTCACCGGTAGTGTATGCTGAAGGGATCGAAAATCTGATTGCTCTCTCTTCAGATGCACCTGTGTCTTCGCTTGCCGCCATGACTGCCGGAATAAGCATGCAGACAAGGGCGAAAAACAACAGTCTCCTAAAGATAAATGAACTGAAATATTGTTTCTTCATAAAGCCTCACTAAAATATAATCTCTTTTCATAGTATGAATATTTTTTTTAATTTTTTGAGGAGTCTGTCACTGATCTTATTTATTAAAAATGATATATCCGGCTGACAATCCTGCACTTTAAGTCAGTAATCCCTGACTTTGAATAAATTTTCTTAGCGGGGTCTCTAATCCTAAAATTAAAGTTCACATGATTATGTCAGGGAAAATGTAACATCCCGATATCAGATTAAAAAAAAGATTTTTAGTTTAATTAAGAATCTCATGAAGGTCGAACTTGAACGGACCTAAGTTTCCGCCGAAGTTGCCTGCTGTAATGAATTTGATGCCCGGAATCATTGTTGCGGCTTCAATGCCCACTCTTGTTGCTTCCTTAATTGAATCCTCGTCAACACCATCCAATACTATCTCATAGACTGCGCCTACACCCTCAGGGACTTTTGTATCCTCAACCTGGTCACGGATTGAAGGACAGTACTTCTCGTTTGTTGTTGCGACCATGAACTTGTATTTTTTTGACCCGACCTTTGAACCGGATGCAACTACGGGAAATGAGCACATACATCCCGGTACACCGGAGATTGCATCTACTGCCGCATCTGCTGCCATGAGGGCCGCAGGCTGGTTTTCTCCCATAATGAAGAAGTTTCCGCCTGCAATTCCCTTTACAATACCAAAGTTTTCCTCACCGACGTATTCGCCGTTCATGATAGGAATAGCCCAGCATTTTCTGCCGCCGACTTCCTTCTGGTATTCATATCCGTCGCCGAAGAAGTGAAGTTTGACATCGATTCTCTCTTCTGCCTCAGGCATTCCGTCGAAAACCGCTGTTGTCGGCTGTGTAAGGACACATTCTGCAATGCGCTCAACAACCTGCTCCTTCATCTTCTTCTTTCCGCCTGTAAAGAAGAGAACTGCAACTCCCGGCCTTCCGTCAGGTGTCTCTTCAGGGGAGAGGAACATCTCAATTCCTGCTTCGCACGGGCATCCGATTGCTGATGTTGCAAATCCGGTTGCCTCGGTTGCTGCCTGGTATGCCCACTTTTCATTAATTGCAGTAATAATTACTCTGCATGCCCAGTTGGGGAATGCTTCTGCATATTCGTTATCGATTGTAACTCCGTTTAATTCCATAAAATAACCTCAAATTTGGGTATGAAGATCAAAAAGCTGATCTTCATCAAACATTGAATGGCCAGAAAGATGGCATCATCAAAGTTTTTTTGACAGTCTAATTTCACACTTGTAAGGTAAAATAATATTTCTTTTTTATCCGGAGGCAAAAGGAAAAAATCCGGTTGGAGAAATTCGCACATATATAATAATGACTTGGAGAATTTTTTAGCTTTAATTCAGTCTTTTTCATATGGCCTGTGTTACCATATCTGCAAAACAATAATCTGGAAATAAAAAGTTTATTAACTAAAATATTTGAGATTAAAAACCAAAGTTGTGACTGATTTTTTTAAACGGGTTAGTCTGATTTCCTTTGTTAACCAGTTCTGCTTTTATGCGTTCCTGAGTAATTTGCAAAATATGTATTTATTGGTATTATTTTAAGGATTAAATGCCCAAATGGCAAAATATCTGAATAAAAGACAGTGTAATGAGCATTAATCCAAATATAATGCTTTCTATTTGACATTTTCACCGCGCCACTAAAAAGAGGTGCATGTAAAGTTTAAAATATTGACTTATGTTCTTTGTCAACCTGGTGTGCAGAAACATCCTGTATTTTTTCCAAAAAAAGCGGGCATAACTTCAGAACATTTATCTATTTTTTTTCCCCACTTTTTACGATCGATTAACGATCGATATAGCGGTGCGTGATATAGATGGCATTTGCAGTTCATGTGAACATGAATAATTGTACTGGTTGTAACAATTGTGTGGTAGCATGCCCAGTCGATGCATTGGAACTCAATACAGTTGATCCTGTCTCAACAGACAAGATTTACTGCGTTATCAACGGAAAGGCAAAAATCCTTGATGTTGACAGTGAGCTCTGTGCAGGATGCGGTATTTGCATTGAAGCATGTCCATACGATGTAATAACCCTTAAGGGACGCTGGGAACAGCTTCATAACGAAGACAGGTATACCCACCCCGTAATGGAAGGACTAGAGGATATCCGGGACTATGAAGAGGAGTGCGAAGCACTTGTCGAAAGGCAGGCCAAGCTTAAGAAATTCCCTGAATTTTGGGAACTCAGAAAAGAGTTGTCCAAGTCCGGAGCACAGGAGTAAAGCTTAGAATATCATTATAGGAGTGTTGAAATTCATGAGTACGCTTTTTCCAAAATACTCCAAGAGGCAGGAAGGATGTTTCACAGTAATGGAGCAGAAGCTCTTAAAACAGGTGAACAATCTTGTCCTGGACAACTCAAGATGTACCGGATGCGGTATATGCAATGAGTCCTGCCCCGAAGATGCGATCAGCATTGGACCTGTAGGTGCATACCGCAGGGGTGCGATCGATTATGGTTCAGCAGTTCAGGTGGACGAGACAAAATGCTCATACTGTGGTGTATGTGTGGCAATGTGTCCATTTGATGCAATGAAACTTGAGATAGACGGCGAGGAATGTCTTCCTATTGTTGAAAAGGAAGGTTTCCCGGTATATGACAAAAAAGCAGAGATTGACAGCGAGAAGTGTGTACAGTGCACAACCTGCGAGGACGTATGTCCGCGTGATGCAATCATTCGTGATGTTCCGCTTTTTGAGGGAACAGATCTCTTTGGCCTTAAAAAGGCACAGGCTCTTCAGTCAAATAACGAGTTTGTGTACAACGAGGACAAATGTACATACTGTGGTCTCTGTGGTGAGATCTGCGTTGCAATAGATGTCATCAAAAAGCCGTTCTCAGCTGAGACAGGGGACGTCGAAGGCGAGGTTATCTGGAATCAGAAACTTTGTGACGGCTGTGGCCTCTGTGCTGAGATCTGCCCGTCAGAGGCAATAGAAATCAAACGCGGACCTGTTGAGAAGAAACCCAACAATACAGGCAGTGTACAGATCGATAAAGACGAATGCTGTACATGCCGCTGGTGTGCAATCAACTGTCCGACAGAAGCAATCACTGTTGAGAAAATATTTGAAGGAGATATTGAATTCCATGCTGAGAAATGTCCCGGCGGATGTTCCACATGTATTGAAGTATGTCCTGCAAATGCAATTTACCTCCCGTCACCTAAAGCTCCGGCTGACATGCATGGCGAGATTGAGGCTAATATTGCAGTCAACAAGGACTTCTGCATACTTTGTGGTGCATGTGTCAACGCCTGCCCTGGTGAGGATATCATCGTTCTCAGGCGTACCGGCATCAAGATGAAGGGCAAGGAAACTGACCTCTTTAAGACAATTAAGGAGAAGCTCCTCACGCCAAGAACATCCAGAGTCAGAGAACAGAAGGATGAATTTGGCGAGGTAGAGGTCAAAGCTCTTTGATCTGTGAGGAATTCATATGGCAATTGAGAAAAATTACGGAAACCCTGAACTTGAGGAGAAACTTAAGGACAGGTATTACTATACCGATGACTCCAAAAAAGACTTCGCAACAGAAGTAAAGGAGATCAGCGGTACGATTTCGCATATGTGTTACCAGTGTGGTACATGCACAGGCTCATGCCCGTCAGCACCACGCAGTTCATACCGCATTCGTGTCTTTATGAGAAGAGCAGTGCTCGGTCTTGAAGATGAGGCTTTAACGGATCCTGATCTCTGGCTTTGTACAACATGCTATTCCTGTACAGACCGCTGCCCGCGTGACATTGCGCCAACCGATGTTATAATGGCAATGAGGAATCTTGCATTCAGAAAGGACATTGTTCCAAGAAACTTCTTAAAGACAGTCCAGCTGATATACAACACAGGACACGGTGTACCAAACAACGATGTAAACCGTGCAGCACGTGAGAAGCTTGGTCTCCCAAGGGACCCGCCGACAACCCACAGCTATCCTGAATTTATTCCTGGAATCCAGAAGATTATGGATCACTACAAGCTAAAAGAGAACGCAGACCGCATTCTCTCGGAGGAGTGAGTATATATATGGCAAAAAAAATGGAACACTCATATGCATTCTTCCTTGGCTGTATTGCACCAAACCGTTACCCCGGTTGTGAGGCATCTGCAATCAAGACAAGTGAGAAAGTAGGAATCGAACTTCTCCCTCTCAAAGGAGCAAGCTGCTGCCCTGCACCTGGTGCATTCGGCGCTATCGATCTTCGTGTCTGGTACGCAATGGCAGCACGTAATGTCTGTCTTGCAGAAGAGATGGGTAAGGATATTGCCCTTATCTGTAACGGATGTTACAAGTCAATCTACGAAGTCAACCACAAACTTAAACACGATGACGAACTCCGCGATGGCGTAAATGAAGTCCTCGCAGAGGTTGACATGGAGTTTAAGGGAACAATAGATGTCTGGCATCTTGCTGAACTCTATTATGACGAGAAGATCTGCGGTGTAAAAAAGATTGCAGATACTGTCACAAGACCTCTTGCAGGAACAAAGATTGCAGTCCACTATGGATGCCACTTATTAAAACCAGGCAAAGAGCGCCACTTTGGAGATACTGAAAACCCAATGTGGATTGAAGAGCTTGTAGATGCTCTCGGTGCAGAATCTGTCCAGTACCGCAACAAAATGCAGTGCTGTGGTGCAGGCGGAGGTGTCCGCGGATACGATATTCTCCATTCACTTGACATCACAAACGAGAAGCTGATCAACATGCAGGAAGCAGGTGCAGATGCAATCACAGAAGTCTGTCCGTTCTGTCAGCTTCAGTTTGACCGTGGTCAGGTTGAAATACAGGAAAACTTCGGAAAGACCTATGACCTGCCTGTTCTTCACTACAATGAGCTTTTAGGCCTTGCACAGGGTATGACTCCACAGGAACTTGCTCTTGATCTGCATGCAGTTGACTGCAAGTCATTTTTGGAGAAGATTCTATAAGGAGGATAAAAGATGGCAGAAATTGAGAAACCAAGAATAGGTGTATTCCTTTGCCACTGTGGTACAAATATCGCAGGATCATTGTCAATAGACGATGTTATGGAATACGCAAAAACCCTCCCCGATGTAGTTGTGGCTGACCAGTACCAGTACATGTGTTCAACACCAGGTCAGAACAAGATCATCGATGCAATCAAAGAGCACAACCTAACAGGAATCGTTGTTGCTGCATGTTCCCCACGTCTGCACGAGCCGACATTCAGGACTGCAACAGCAGAAGGTGGCCTTAGCAAGTTCCGCTTTGAGATGGCAAACATCCGTGACCAGAACTCATGGGTTCACATGCATGACTGGGACGGAGCAACAGAAAAGGCAAAAGACCAGGTCAGAATCGCTGTCGCAAAGGCAAGACTCTTAGAAGACCTTGTGCCAAAGAGTGTGCCTGTTGAGCACGCTGCAATGGTTGTCGGTGCCGGTGTCGGTGGAATGCAGGCAGCACTTGATCTTGCAAATGCAGGAATCAAGACATATCTTGTTGAAACATTACCAACAATCGGCGGACGTATGTCCCAGCTCGACAAGACATTCCCGACACTTGACTGTTCACAGTGTATCTTAACACCAAAGATGGTGGATGCAGGACGTCACCCGTTAATCGAACTCAAGACATACACCGAAGTTGCAAATGTTGAAGGTTACATCGGAAACTTCGATATAACACTCAGAAAGAAGGCACGTGGCACATATGACGGTCCCGAGATGATTGCAGCAGGCCTTGAAGGTTCAGGCTGTAACGGCTGTGGTGACTGTGCAGAAATATGTCCGGTAATAAAGCCTAACGAGTTTGAGATGGGAATGGCCCCGAGAAAGGCAATCTACATCTATCACCCTCAGGTAATGCCTCTTCAGTACACAATCGACTTCGATTCATGCGTAAAGTGTGGACTATGCAAGGAGATATGCGGTACAGAGAAGAATGCAATCAACCTCAATATGGAAGATACATTTGAGAAGGTAAAAGTAGGCTGTGTAATTCTTGCAACAGGATATGACCTGATTCCAATCGAAGACAAGAAAGAATGGGGTTACAAGAGATTTGAAAATGTAATCACAGGTCTTGAATTCGAGCGTTTAATCTGTGCATCCGGACCAACCGGCGGACACATGATTCGCCCTTCAGACGGTGCAACACCAATGAAGGTTGGATTTGTGCTCTGTGCAGGTTCAAGAGACAACACAGGCGGCGTTGCAAAACCATACTGTTCCAGATTCTGCTGCATGTATTCACTTAAGCATGCTCACCAGTTAATGGAAAAGATCCCGGGATGCCAGCCATATCTCTTCTACATGGATATTCGTTCATTCGGAAAGATGTATGAAGAGTTTTATTACCGTATCCAGAATGAGGGATGCAAGTTCATCCGTGGACGTGTTGCAGAAATTCTGGAAGACCCGATCACAAAGAATGTCCTTGTGAAAACAGAGGATACACTTCTTGGAAGACCAGTCTCGATAGAATGTGATCTCGTTGTATTGGCAGCTGCTATTCAGCCAAAACCTGATGCAGAACCACTCCGCCAGATGTTTGGTATATCCAAGTCACAGGACGGATGGTACATGGAAGCACACCCAAAGCTTAACCCGTGTGGTACAACCACAGCAGGTATCTTCCTTGCAGGTGTATGCCAGGGACCAAAGGATATTCCTGACACAGTTGCACAGGCAGAAGGAGCAGCATCAGCAGCAAGTATTCCGATTCACCAGGGAGAAGTTCAGCTTGAGCCTTACTTTGCCCAGTGTGTTGAGGATCTCTGCGCAGGATGTGGAATGTGCGTCCCGCAGTGCCCTTACAGTGCTCTTGCATTGATTGAAAAAGACGGAAGACAGGTTATGGAAGTAACCGAAGCAAAATGCAAAGGATGCGGTACCTGTGGCGGATTCTGCCCTGGTGGTGCAATTCGTATGCAGCACTTTACAAGTCCGCAGATTGTAGCACAGATTGATGCATTCCTGCTTGGCGGACTCGGAGGTGAAGAGTAAAATGGCAGAAGAAGATTGGAGACCAAAGATTATTGCAATTATATGCAACTGGTGTTCATACGCCGGTGCAGATCTTGCAGGTGGTGCACGTATTCAGTATCCGCCGGATATTCGAGCAATACGTGTTATGTGTACAGGCCGTGTTGATCCGCTCTTCATCATGAAGGCGTTTCAGGACGGTGCAGACGGAGTTTTAGTATCCGGATGCCACTTTGGTGACTGCCACTACCTTGAAGGGAACTTCAAGTGCGCAAAACGCATGTTCCTGATGAAGAACGTCCTCAAAAATATCGGTATAAACGACAACAGACTCAGAATGACATTCGTATCTGCATCCGAGGGTGCAAAATGGGGTGGAGTTATGGAAGACGTTGTCAGTACCGTTAAAGAACTGGGTCCAAGCCCGCTGAACAGGTGATATACATGTCAGATAAAATTTTGTTAAACATGATTACCCAGCGCTCCATTGAAGAAGGTATTGCAATGGAGATTGGAAAGACCTCACCTGAATATTTTGAGGCCTGTTCACTCATTGAGATGAACGAAGAGGATATTGAGGCGCTTGGTATTGATCCAAACACCAATGTCAAAGTAACAAGTGAAAGCGGCGAAGTTATTGTAAAGGCAGTTGTCGCCCGCCAGACCTGTTACAGAGGCTTATGCCACATCAGACAGGGTGTATGGGCAAACCAGGTTGTTCCGCCAAGAACCCAGTCTACCGGCGAACCGCAGTACAGCGGTTTCCCTGTATATGTTGAACCTGCTCCTGAAGAGTGTATCAAGACAGCTCTTGAATGCGTTCAGGGAGCAGTAGGCCTTTGGAAAAAAGGTGATGAGTAAATGCCTAAAGTAATCAAAAACGTAGGATGTCCATATTGTGGTACCTGCTGTGATGATGTGGAAGTCACTGTCTCCGACGACGGCAAGAGAGTTCTTGAAGTAAAGAATGTCTGTGCAATCGGAACAGAGATCTTCATGCACGGCGGTGACCACGAGGGGCGTGTCAAACTGCCGCGTATGCGCCAGCCTGATGGCTCAGTAAAAGACGTCAGCTTCAAGGAAGCAATTGACTATACAGCAAAGGTTCTGCTCAATGCAAAAAAGCCACTGATGTACGGTTTTGGTTCAACCAACTGTGAAGGTCATGCAGCAGCAGCACGTGTAATGGAAAGATCCGGTGGTTGTCTTGACAACTGCGCATCAATCTGTCACGGAAGTTCCTTCCTTGCAATATTCGACAACGGTTACCCGTCCTGTACATTGGGAGAGGTCAAAAACCGTGCAGATGTAATTGTGTACTGGGGATCTAACCCTGCACATGCACACCCGCGTCACATGTCCAGATACTCCATCTTCCCGCGTGGTTTCTTCACCGGAAAGGGACACAAATCAAGGACAGTTATTGTAATTGACCCAAGGTTTACAGACACTGCACGTGTTGCAGATCACTTCCTTCAGGTCAGACAGGGACACGACTTTGAGCTGTTCGATGCATTCCGTATGGTATGCCACGGACATGCAGAGGACATCCCTGATGTAGTAGCAAACATTCCTAAGGAGAAGATCCTTGAAGTAGCTGAGATTCTTAAGAATGCACGCTTCTGCAACTTCTTCTACGGAATGGGTCTCTGCCACTCAGACGGACGTAACCACAACATTGACATTGCAATTTCACTTACACGTGACTTAAACGAGTTCACAAAGTGCACAATCATGGCAATGCGTGGTCACTACAATATCACAGGACCCGGAGCAGTCTGGTCATGGCAGTTTGGTTTCCCTTACTGTCTTGACTTAACAAAGAAGACCATGGTTCACATGAACCCCGGCGAGACAAGTTCCGTTGATCTTGCAATGCGTGACGAAGTCGATGCATTCATTAACATCGGTACAGATGCAGGAGCTCACTTCCCGATTCCGGCAGTGCAGCACTTAAAGAGTCATCCTTTCATCACAATCGACCCAAGTGTCAACATGGCAAGTGAGATTTCAGACCTTCACGTCCCTGTAAAGATCTGTGGTGTCGATGTCGGCGGAATTGTCTATCGTATGGATAATGTTCCTATTCAGTACAGGCAGGTTGTAAATGCACCTGAAGGTGTTCCTTCAGATGAGGAATTCCTCGATGCAGTTTACGAACGTATGGTTGAACTTGAAGGAGAGGGATTCATATGAGCGATTTATTAATCAAAAACGGATTTGTATTTGACCCGATTTCCGGCATTAAAGGCGATAAAAAAGACATCGGTATAAAAGACGGTAAGATCGTTGATGCTTCGGAAGTCAAAGGCGGCAAAACAATTGACGCGTCCGGAAAGACTGTCATGGCCGGCGGTGTTGATATTCATACACACTGTGTCGGACCTAAAGTCAATGTCGGCCGTCTGATGCGTCCTGAAGATAAACTCTTCAGAAGCAGGACAAAAACAGGTCAGACAAGGGTTGAGATGGGATTTGCTGTTCCAAGCACCTTCGCAACCGGATATGCATACGCCCGTATGGGATATGTATACCTTAATGAAGCGGCAATGCCGCCTCTGCATGCTCCTCACGTTCATGAAGAAATCCGTGATACACCTATTGTGGATATCTCCGCAATGCCTGTTCTCGGAAACAACTGGTTCCAGCTTGAGTATCTCAAGAACAAGGAATACGACAACAATGCGGCATATACCGCATGGCTCCTTCGTGCAACAAAGGGATTCGGAATAAAGTGCGTCAACCCCGGCGGAACAGAGGCATGGGGATGGGGTATGAACTGTACAACAATTCACGACCCTGTTCCATACTTTGACATCACACCTGCAGAGATTGTAAGAGGACAGATTGAGACAAACGAGTACTTAGGTCTCCCACACTCAATGCACGTTCACGGAAACAATCTTGGTAACCCCGGAAACTACGAGACAACACTTGACACACTCAAACTTGCAGAAGGCATAGAAGCCAACAGCAAGTTCGGACGTGAACAGGTTCTCCACAACACTCACCTTCAGTTCCACTCATACGGCGGAACAAACTGGGGCGACTTTGAGTCTGCATCTGAAAAGATCATGGACTACGTAAACAGTCAGAAAAATATCTCCTTTGATACCGGATGTGTCACATTTGATGAGACAACCACAATGACTGCTGACGGTCCGTTTGAGTACCACTTAAACAGGTTAAACAACTTAAAGTGGGCAAACACTGACGTCGAACTTGAGACTGCAGCCGGTGTTGTTCCATACGTCTATGATCCAAAGATCAAGGTATGTGACATACAGTGGGCAATCGGTCTTGAGCTTGCACTTCTTGCAAAAGATCACATGAGATGCCACTTAACAACTGACCACCCGAATGCAGGTCCGTTCATCCGCTACCCGCGTGTAATTAAATGGCTTATGTCCAAAGCAGCACGTGACGAGCTTCTCCATTCATTCAAGTGGGCTGACAAGGTAATCAGCGCAACAGTTCTTGAATCAATGGACCGTGAACTCAGTCTGTACGAGATTGCACAGATGACACGTGCAGGAACTGCAAAGTGTCTCGGTCTCGCTGACAGGTATGGTTCACTTGCAAACGGTGCAAACGGAAACGTTGCAATATATGATCTCAACCCTGAGAGCATGCCATCCGATCCTGAACTTATCGAAAAGGCATTCTCAGAGACATTATTCACCATAAAAGACGGTCATATTGTTGTTGAGAACGGTATTGTGGTCGGCTCAGCACCGCACCGCACAGTCTGGACTGATGTCAAGATGGCGGAGAATTTACAGGTTGAGCGCGATATTCGCGAGAAGTTCACCAAGTATTACACAGTTGATCTTGAGAACTATGCGGTATTCGATGAACATGTTCACAACCCACTCGCAATTGAGGTTGATCTTACCGCATGAGGTGAAAAGTTATGAGTACAGTTACAATTACAACCAAAGGAACTCACGAACTTTACCTTGAGGCGTACAATGTCACCCCTGATGCATTTGCAGGAAAGACAGCTGAAGAGATCGCAAATCTGGAGTGCCATGAGGGTAACTTAAAATCAACCCTCGGCGCTTATTTTGAGATCGAAGGAGTTTCCGGTGCAACAGCAGAAGAGACAACAATTGTCGTCAAAGGTGACTGTAAAAAGGTCAAACGCATCGGTCAGCAGATGACCGCAGGCGAAGTTATTGTTGAAAGCGACTGTGATATGTACACAGCCGGCTGGATGAAGGGCGGCAAAGTTTACGTTAAAGGCAATGTTGATTCATTCTGTGGTATCGGAATGGAAGGCGGAGAGTTTATCGTTGATGGAAATGCCGAAAACCACCTTGGAAGTGCATACCGTGGCGACTGGCGCGGTATGAAAGGCGGACTTATCCACGTTAAAGGAAACGCAGGTAATGATATCGCAACTTTCATGAGAGGCGGAAAGATAGTAGTTGACGGCGATGCTTTCATACACGTATCCACACACGCAGAAGGCGGAACTGTCATTATCAAAGGCGACGTTGAAAGCCGCGTAGGCGGGCAGATGGTCAAAGGAGACATATACGTCTTCGGCGAAATAAAATATCCAATGCCCGGATATAAGTACGTAGGCGACATCGAAGCTGAAGTTGAAGGTGAAACTGCACAATTCGCACACTATATCGGTGACCTTGGCGAGCGCCACCCCAAGAGAAAGGGTGAGATCGTCTACGGTAACATATATACAAAACTCTAAAAATCTTTTTTTTAAATTGAATCAAAATTACGGCTCTTTATTCTGATTTCTTTCGCTGAGCCCAAATAATGATTAACGCTGTGTTTTTTACGATCCTGCTTTAAAATAGTGTAAATATGGAAACATTTATTCCAATTGATAACCGACTGATGAATAACGGTTTATGCTTTTAAAAAGAGGACAGCCTGTTTTGGATTGTGCCTTAAATGATAGCTTCAATCAAAGTTTTTCTTTGGTTTTCGGCCCGAGATATCCCCCGGAGGACTAATATTGAAATTGCTAATGACAAGCGGAAGGACAATACGACAGGGTGAACAGCTTTACTATAAAGATCAGCCTTCATATTCAGAACAGACCTCGCTCTGCTATATTAATCCTCTTGATATGATGGAAATTGGTGTTGAGCAGGGTGATCTGGTCAGGATAAAAAGCACTGAATGGGAGACTGTATTTAAGACAATCTCAACAGAAGATGTCCAGAAGGGGATGGTCTTTATTCCCTGCGGCCCGCACGCAAATTCTATTCTTCATTCCAGAACCCATGGTACCGGAGCTCCTGACTACAAATGGCTTGATGTTGAGGTCGTGAGGGCTGAGAAGGACGACAGAATATCATCCGCCTGGGAGATTTTGGAAGAGGAGGGCGGTCTGCGTTATGAGAATCCTGACCCCGGATGTCTTACAACGTCAGAGAACGGCGACTGTGTTGTTGAGGATGTTGTATGTCCCCTCTGCGGATGTCTCTGTGATGATATTACCCTTACAATAAAGAATAATGAGATAATCGGCGTTGACAACGGATGTGCTTTATCCAGCCAGAAATTCCTTGCAAAACACCGGTTAAAAGCGCCGATTATGCGTACAGAGAATGGCTGGAAGGATATCTCGTATGATGAGGCAATACAATATACTGCGGATATGCTTCTGGAGGCAGAAAGGCCGCTTCTTTTCGGATGGTCCGGTACATACGGGGAGGCCCAGTGCATGGGCATCTCAATTGCAGAGATGATTGGCGGAGTAATTGATAACTGCTCGTCAATCTGTCACGGCCCTTCCATTATGGCGATTCAGGAGGTAGGACATCCCGGATGCACACTTGGCCAGATAAAGAACAGGGCTGATGTTATTGTGTACTGGGGTTCAAATCCGATTGAGTCACACCCGCGTCATATGAGCAGATATTCTATGTATGCTGACGGATATTTTTTGGACGACGCATTTCACGACAGGAAATTAATTGTTGTCGATATCAGGGAGACTGATGTCGCAAAGAATGCGGATGAATTCATAAAGATAAAACCCGGAGGGGATTATGCCGTATTTTCAGCCCTTCGTGCGATTGTAAGGGGAAGAGCAGATGTAATTCCGGATATGGTCTCGGGAGTTAAAAAAGAGCAGCTCCTGAGGGTTGCTGATATGTGTGTTAAGGCAAAGTTCGGTGTTTTCTTCACCGGAATCGGGCTTACCGAATCACCCGGCAAGTACAAAAACGTCAGAAACGGCGTTGAACTTGTGGATGAACTCTGCAGGCATACCAAGTTTACACTGACACCGATGAGAGGTCACTGGAATGTTTACGGCACAAACCAGACCTTCACGTATATGGGCGGATATCCGTATGCCATAGACTATTCACGCGGCACAGCATTTTACAATCCCGGTGAGACCTCTGCGGTTGATCTGATTACGAGAGGCGAAACAGATGCATGTGTTATTATCGGAAGCGATCCCGGTGCACATCTCCCAAGAAAGTGCAATGAGATGCTCTCAAAGATCCCGTGTGTTGTAATCGATCCATTCCCGAGTCTTTCAACTGCTGTTGCAAACGTCCAGATTCCTGTTGCAATGTGCGGTGTGGATGCCGAAGGGACGGCGTACAGGCTTGATGCAATTCCGCTGTGGGTTAAAAAGGTTCTTAATTCAGACCAGCCGAATGATCTGCAGGTTCTGACAAAAATATATGATATAATAAAGGAGGCAAAGCAGAAATGAGCGAAATTCTCCTTAAAAACGCCTGGGTTATCGATCCCATAAACGGGATAAAAGGCGAAATTATGAATATTGCCATTAAAGATGGGAAGATTGCAGAGTCTGTCGGAAGTTCTGCCGAGGTTATTGACATAAAAGGTCAGCTTACCCTTCCCGGAGGTATCGATTCTCACACT
Source organism: Methanomicrobium sp. (assembly GCF_055145805.1). Lineage (NCBI taxonomy): Archaea > Methanobacteriati > Methanobacteriota > Methanomicrobia > Methanomicrobiales > Methanomicrobiaceae > Methanomicrobium > Methanomicrobium sp. Next base: position 21,352 of record NZ_JBSREC010000115.1, read on the forward strand.
CATATCTGCGGTACAAAGGTCAATTTCGGACGATACATGAGTCCCGAGGATATGCGTGCCGGACGTGAGAGGGCACGTCCTCCATATATGCATGCAATATCAGGATACAGTGTCCCTACAGTTTATGCAAATACCTACCGCTACAGTGCGATGGGGTATACAACTCTTCTTGAGGGTGCGATGGCACCTATGGGAGCACGTCACACTCATGAGGAGTTTGAATACATGACTCTTCAGGACACGATGGCAAACACCCTCTTTGACGGCAACTGGTCTGTAATGGAGGCTGTTCATGAAAAAGACCTGAAAAAAGCCGCTGCTGTTGTTGCATGGACACTTGCGGCTGCAAAGGGATTTGGTCTTAAGCTCACAAATCCGGGAGGAACGGAAGCCTGGGGATACGGGCATGATGTCAGCTGTATTCATCAGAAGGTGCCGCATTTTGATGTGACTCCGGCTGAGATTATTGAGTACATGATAAAGGCAAATGAGCTTTTAAATCTCCCACATTCTGTTCATCTGCACTGCAACAATCTCGGAAAGCCCGGAAACTACAAGTGTACATTAGAGACGATGAACAGGACTCCTGATCTCAATAAGGACAGGCAGAGTCTTTATCTTACACATGTGCAGTTCCATTCTTACGGCGGTTCAACATGGAGTGATTTCTGCTCGAAATCGGACGATATTGCATGGATGGTTAACAGAAAGCCGCAGGTGGCAATAGATATGGGTCAGGTGATGTTTGGAAAGACAACAACCATGACTGCCGACGGGCCGATGGAGTTTAACCTTTACAGGCTTTATCACAACAAATGGAGTAACCATGATATCGAGCTTGAGACCGGCTCAGGTGTTATTCCGGTGATGTATTCCCGTAAGAATCTTGTAAACTCAATTATGTGGGCGATTGGTCTTGAACTTGCACTGCAGGTTAAGGACCCGTGGCAGTGTATGCTTACAACTGATAATCCGAACGGTGCTCCTTTTGTTAAGTATCCTGAGATTGCGGCACTTTTAATGAGCAAAAAGTATCGTGATTCCGAGTTTGCAAAAGTTCACCCGGATACAGAAAACAGGGTTCTTCTCCATACACTTGACCGTGAACTTGACTGGTATGAGATAGCTGTTATGACACGCTCGGCACAGGCGAAGGCTCTTGGAATTGTGTCCTTAAACAAAGGTCATCTCGGCATAGGTGCCGATGCCGACATCGCGGTTTATCCGGTGAAGGTCGATGAGACTGACCCGACACAGGATTATGAGAAGGTAATTGAGGCTCTTGGCAGAACAAGTTACACAATAAAACAGGGAGTTGTTGTGTCAAAAGACGGGCAGTGCCTTGTAGATGGCAGAAACAGGACATTCTGGGTGAAAGCAAAAGTTCCCGAAGAGCATAATATTGAACACGATCCTGAGTTCATAAAGAAATTTGAGCGTTATTATACGGTAAAGCTCGGGAACTATCCGGTACAGGAGAGTTTTCTGCACGACAATTACTGTATAGAGACAAAATCTGATTTCTGAATATTTTCTTTTTTAAAATAATTGTAAAATCAAAAAAAAATTTGAGGGGGGCGATAATCTAATTTATGCCTTTGTATTTACAAAGTCCATTGAATCAAAGGTGTCCGGAGTGAGATATCCGATATATGTCGGGACTGCACTTTCTGTATAAACATAAATCCGGTTTCCTGTTTTTGTAACATAGTTGTAGTATGAGTCAGTATCAGGATTTGCTTTTAAGTCATCATATAATTCCGGATATTTTGAATCAAAGGATTTATAGTTGTCAAATGATGTGCCAAGCTCTTTAAAAGAACTGTCCTTTTTGAGATATGCCTCATTTTTATTGCCCTGATTGTCTTTAAAGAGTGTCCTGATGGTGTATTTATTAGTTATTTCATTGTATGCCGTGATTAATTTCAGGGTTCCTTTATTGTCTGATACAATTATTCCTGCAGTATATTTTGGTGAATCGGACTGAGGAACTGTTACAGTCTCTGTTGGTGAATTTGTAGGAGAAGCAGAGGTAACAGCAGTGCTTTCCGGCGAAATGACTGGACTTTCAGCATTGTAGGTGCTCTCAGTGCCGGTGCATCCTGCGGACAGGAGGACTGCAAATATAACAATAATTATTAAAGCGGCTGAATAAATCTTCATGTAAAATTTAGTATTTGTTATTGGCGATAAACCTTTTCAATCCGGACCGGCATGATCCTGAAAATTTCCTACATCTTAGAGGATTTCCAAAAAACCCCCCAAATTTATATGTATCTTTCTCATATTTCTAATATGGATAAACCAGGACTCTTAAAGGACTTTAAACCGGCTCCGCAGTTTAAAATATATAATCTGATCACAGTTTCATCTCTGGTAATAGTGATATGGCTCTGTGTTTCATGGCTTGGACTGGCTATGGAAAGTGCCCTTGTCAGCTATCTCGTCGTTGCATCACTTGTTCTTGCGCTGATTGTAACTGCGGTCTGGAATCCGCTCTACTACAGATCTATTGTCTATCATCTGAACAGAACCGAGATGACGTGGAAGAGAGGAGTCTGGTTCAGACAGACCGGAATTGTGCCTTATAACAGAATCACCAACGTCGATATCGTCCAGGGCCCTTTAATGAGGCTTTTTAAAATATCAAACCTGAGAATTCAGACTGCCGGATATTCGGCGCAGAAAACAGCTGAAATAAGCATAAAGGGAATAACTGATCCAGAACCTCTGCGTGGGATGATAATGGATTTTGTCAGAAGTAAGGGTGCTGTCGCAGCCGCGACCGGAGGCAGCGATGACGATATTTCCTCGGGGATGGTAAACGACGATGTCTTAGCCGAATTAAAGGAGATAAAGCAGATTCTTAAAAAAATAGCTGAAAAATAAAAAGATCCTGAAAAAAGAGTTTTATCTGTGAAAATTATTCATAGATAACTCTGAAATATGGTATCTTATTGATTATTTTTTTGTAAAAACAACTCTGTCTGCAGATTTTTCAAAAAAGTGATACCCTGATCCCCCTTCAGCAATAATATCAAGCAATTCATCAGGCTTTTTAACAATATCTCCTCCAAGAATATCTACACCTCTTTTGAAGAATGCGTCCGGAAGCATGCTTGCGGTAGGTCCCATGACAACTATGCGGGTATTTTCACCTGCAAGGCTTAAAAGATCCTCAAGTGTACTGTTTATAAGTGTTGTTCCGGTAATTACGAGCAGGTCAGCCTTTGGGACGTATTCGTCTGCTTTTTCGGAAGGAACATAAAACGGCATCTCGTCAGGCTTTAAGGTACGTGGATCTTTTTCTATAACGGTAAAGGGCTTATTGCGTTTTTTTAGTACTTTTAAAAGCGGAGCAAGAGCGCCTATGACAACCACAAAGTCATCGTCATATATCTCAACCTTTTCCATTGCATCAATACCTCTTGTTATTTCATATCCCTGTGGAGGATTTATATTCCAGCATACAAGTGAGAGGGCATTAATTACTGCTATTGCCAGTGCTTTTTTAATTGGTTTTTCAGAGAGTGCGTCCTCAAAATATGAAGACAAAGATCTTTTTGTAAGTGAACCTGAATTTGGCATTGCTCTTGCAGAACTTGGACAACAGACTGCCTCCGGAATTGCTTTTACAGGTGTAAAACATAGTCCGCCTTCACCGGTGTTCAGTTTGACTCCGGTGAAGAATATGCCTATTACCACCCTTTCCACTTTTATTTCATCAAGTTTTTCTCCGAGAATTTGCTTTATATTCTCTATTGTTTCTCTGATAATCAGATCTTTATTTGAATTGCTTTTTTTCATGTGATTTACCTCATTTAAATTCATGATAATTTGCATTTGCAGATTTCTTCATTTTCACTTCTATTTTCTGTCGAAATATTGCGGGAATCTGTATAGACTGCCAGATGAAGGGTGGAATTGCCGTATGCTGTCGGGACACCTGACATTTCAATAATTTCAAAGCCGTTTTCATTCAAAATCCTGGCAAATTCATCAGGATAACATAGCGGATGCCCGAAACTGATAAGCGACTTTTCAAGATCGTTTACGGCAGACCCTGTTTCCGGAAGACATCCCGGACTGCAAAACCAGTGATTCAGCACTAAAAGGCCGTTTTTGTTCATCGATTCTGATATTCTGCTAAAAATAGAGGGGAGATCTTTTCTGAACTTATAAAGAATATGCGACATCATGATTATGTCATAACTGCCTCCCGGAATTTCTATTGTCATATCTCCGGGCACAACCGAGATTTGATCCTGCATTCCATATTCTTCGATATAATCTGATGTAAGCTGTACAACATGCGGTTTATCAAGTATTACGGCATGCAAATCTGGATTTTTCTGGCACAAACAAACAGAGTACAGACCGTGCCCTCCTCCAATATCAAGGACTTTTTTTGACTTTGAAAATCCTTTCCATAGGAATATTCTGGATGCAACTGTCTGAATCTCTCCGCGGATTCCTCTCTGTGCGATAGTTTTAAGATGCCTGTGGGTCGGCCCTTCTTCAAATCCTGCGATTATTTCTTCTTTATTCCTTATGCTTTCTGCAAGTTCTTTCCATTTTGAGGAACTCTCTTTTTGTGAAAGAATGAGATCACCCTGATAAAACTGATTTTTAGAAAGGAGAAATTGTTCAGAGAGATCTGTGTTTGAATAAAGTTCATTTTCTTCCGATATGAGTTTCATATCCTCAAGTGTCGTTAAAAAACACCTGGTAAACATTCCGTTGTATCCAAGTGAATCTGTAATGATCTCCCTGTCTGAAGGTCCGTTTTTATCCAGCCAGTCAAAAAGGTCAGTCTCAAGAGCCGCAGCAAGTACGGAATAATACCTGTAACCATTTATGATCTCATCTATCTTTCCGATACCGTCAGGAATTTTAAGATCACTGAGCTGTTTATTAATATCTGTCATTTTTGTTCCTCCTCTAATTTCTGCAGGACTGACATGTATCAGGGTTCAGTATATCCTCAATCTCATCGTCTGTCAGATTGTAATTATAGAATTCACTGTAAAATGAACGGGTTTCATCCACAATGCTAATGTCTTCAAATTCTTCAGGATAGAGTGTCTTTGCAAGCCACATTATACCAAGCGGAGTCTCAGGTGACGGCCTGTCCCACCAGAAGGTTCCTATCGGACATTCGTAGAGTTCGTTGTCTAAAACAGCTTTGATATCAGAGAGTTGTGAATTGCTCATTACATCTTCTACTGGGATGTAGGTTCCTTCATTGCTGCTGATGATTATTACCTCCGGATTCCAGTTAAAAAGCTCCTCCAGGTTGATATCGCGTGTATTGGTGAGATTTTCAGCTACATTAATTCCGCCTGCTGCTGTAATGAAATCCTGTCCCCACCAGTCTCCGCCGTTTGTATGCAGGGTATTGCCAAGCATGTAATAGACACTTTTTCTCTCGCTTTCAGGAATATCCGAGATTCTGTCTTCAACCATTTTTAGTTTTTCATTCCAGTATGAGACCAGTCTTGCTGCCTCTTGTTCTTGTCCTAAAACCTCTCCCATCATTTCAAATTCTTTGGGCAGTTTCTCAAGAGTTGCTTTTCCGGTGAGAACTCTTATTACCGGAATGCCTGCATTTTCGATCATTTCGTTTCCTTCACCTGATGTAACGCTTGCAACTACAACATCGGGATTGAGAGAAAGAATCTCTTCTAAGTTTATATTGTTAAAAGAGCCTACATCAGAGAGATCTCCATAACTTTGTATTATTTTAAGGAGATTGTCAGAGATGCATTTTTTAGGATGGGCCTTTACAAGATCCGAAGCACCAAGGACGGCAAATTCATGGCTTGCGCCTCCGCAGCATGTAATAACAGCACTTTTGATTTCTGTCGGAATTTCAACTTCTTTACCTGCCATATCTGTAATAATATGTGTGTTTTTTACATTTTCGCTGGAATTAGTGCTCTGAATGCAGATAGCTGCTGAAATTATGACCAGAAAAAATACTACAACAAGAATAATTAGATTTCTTTTGATTTTGTCCATAGAATCACTTTTTATTTAGTCTTTTGAACATACGATATAAATGTATAGTTGATAAAATACATATGTTAATTAAAAAAGATTAACAATAAATTTGGATATTGTGATGAGTTCTTAACTTAAGGAAATAGAGGTATTTTAGATCCAGAACCTCTGCGTGAAATGATAATGGATTTTGTCAGAAGTAAGGGTGCTGTCGCAGCCGCGACCGGAGGCAGCGATGACGAATCCACATCCGAAGAGAGTAATGCCAAAATAGTAGCTGAATTAAAGGAAATAAAACAGATTCTTAATAAAATTGCAGCTAAATAATTTTTTCATCCATATTTTTTGTTTATACAATTACGTAAACTCTAATTTATTGTAAAGCAATAATGATATATGGACTCAGAGTATAAGGAAAAAATAGCAGGTATTCTGAAAGAAGAAGGAATAGGGGCTGTAATAACCTGCCCTCAGGCCCGTTCAATATCAGAAAGGTTCGGCATACCTGAAGAGGATATTGGCAAATACTGCAATACATCTCAGATTAAGATTCGGGGCTGTAAACTCGGCTGCTTTAAATAAAGCCGCAATATCTTTTTTACGGGGATTATTACCGATGAAATCTACTTTTTTAAATCTTATAACCGTTGATGAGGCAGTAAAACTTGCAAAAAGCATTGTCCCGCAGTTACCTGAAGAATATGTGTCACTGGAGGATGCGGTTGGAAGAGTGCTCTCACGGAATGCAATATCTGATATAAATATTCCCGGATTTGACAGGTCGTGGAAGGACGGTTATGCGGTTAGTGCATCTGATACCACAAATGCAACCGAATTCATGCCGGCGATGCTTAAGCTTAAGGGCAGAATTCCGATGGGTGTCGGGGAGATGCAGTCAGTAAAGAAAGGCGAATGCCTAAACATCCCGACAGGCGGGAGAATGCCGGACGGTGCCGACTCCGTTGTGATGGTTGAGTACACAGACGAGGTCGCAGGCGATGTTTTAATAAAAAGACCTGTTGCAGTCGGAGAAAATATTATCCTTGAGGGTGAGGATTTCGCGGAAGGCCAGGTTGTATTTAAAAAGGGAAGAGTCCTTTCAGCATCAGATCTCGGGGCACTCGCCGCAATCGGGTGTGCCAACGTGCCGGTAAGGAGAAAACCTGTTGTCGGTATAATATCAACCGGAATTGAAATAGTTCCTGTATCACAAAAGCCTGAGTTAGGAGAGGTCAGGGATGTAAACAGTTATCTCTGCTCAGGATTTGCAAAAAAACACGGCTGTATCCCAAAGCATCTTGGAATTGTAAGAGACGATGCCGAAGAGTTAAAGGAAATACTAAAAAAGGCCCCTTCGGAGTGCGATCTCATTTTAATATCCGGCGGAAGTTCAAAGGACTTAAAGGATGTAACCGCACAGGCGGTCTATTCTGTTGGCGAGGTTTTGGCCCACGGCGTTATGCTTGCGCCCGGAAAGCCGACCATAATCGGAAGAATCAATGAAACGCCTCTTATCGGAATTCCGGGTCATCCTGCGGCGACCTATATGGTGCTCTCTGTTATCGGGCGTCATATGATAAGGGAGCTTGCAGGATTCCCTGAAGATGAGGAGTCTTTGATGAAAGCAAAACTTTCCATTAATATCTCATCGGAAAAGGGAAGAGAGGAGTATGTGAGAGTCAGAATTTTGGATGATAAAAGTGCACATCCTCTGTTTGGAAAATCCGGCCTTTTAAACACAATTGTTGAGAGTGACGGCGTTGTAAAAATCCCCGGAGGATGTGAGGGGCTTGAAGCCGGATGCGAAGTGGAGGTATTTTTGTGGTAAAGAGGTATCTCTCACAGATAAGCCTTGATGAAGCAGTAAAAAAGGCAATCTCCATCTTTGAAAAACCGGATACCTCAGAGACTGTGCCCTTATGTGAGTCCTCAGGCAGGGTTGTTTCTGAGTCTGTATATGCAGGATACTCTGTTCCTCCTGTAAATGTTGCGGCGATGGACGGAATTTCTGTAAAAAGTATTGAGACAGTCGGTGCAACCGAGCAGAGACCTGTTAAGCTTGAGAGTTTTCTGAGGGTTAATACAGGCAATTTTGTTCCGCCTGAGTTTGACTCCGTTGTTATGATTGAGGATACCTGGGAGGAGGAAGGCGGATATTCGGTCAGAAAATCGGCAAGACCCTGGCAGAATTTAAGATCTGCCGGTGAGGACATAAAAGAGGATGATCTCATAATTCCGAAAGGGCACTGCATCAGTCCTTTTGATATAGGTGCTCTCGGTACATACGGGATAAAAGAGCTCAAAGTGCAGTCCCTCTCGGCAGGTCTGATTCCGACAGGAAGCGAACTTGTAGAGATAGGGGTTGTTCCCGGTCCCGGTCAGGTTGTTGAAAGCAACATCCCTATGGCTTCTGTCTGGCTCTCGGAGAGAAATGTGAGAGCAGACTCCCATCCGATAACGCCGGATAATCCTGATGATATCAGAAAAGCGATAGAAAAAGCTGCTTTGGAGAATGATATCGTAATCGTCTCGGCAGGCTCATCGGCCGGAACAAAGGATTTTACGGCAGGCGTTATTGAGGATTTGGGTGAACTCATATTCCATGGAATAGCGATGATGCCCGGAAAACCAATGATACTTGGAAAGGTCAGCGGAAAACCTGTGATCGGACTTCCCGGATATCCTATATCTGCACAGGTGGTATTAAGGGAGTTTTTAGGGCCGCTGCTTGATTCATGGGGATTTGAAGGGCCCCGTCAGGAGACTATTGACGCGGTTTTGGCAACTGACATAACATCAAATGTCGGATACGATGAATTCGTTCTTTTATCAGTTGCAGCAATCAACGGCAGGTATCTTGCGTCACAGCAGTCAAGAGGTGCCGGTGTTCAGATGGCATCCATAAGATCCAATGCATTTCTCAGAATGCCCGCCCCCCTTGAGGGATATGCCGCGGGGGAGAGTGTTTCTGTCACTCTTACACGGAGCCGCGAACATGCTGAGAGTTCACTTCTGATAACAGGAATGGCAGACCCTGCACTCGGGCATTTGTCCGGACTTTTAAGGGAGAAGGGGGTAATCCTTCATAACGCCAGTACAGGTAATATGGGGGGAATCATA
>NZ_JBSREC010000116.1:0-7064 GCF_055145805.1 Methanomicrobium sp.
GATCTCAGGCGCACTTGCAGAAGCAAAATTTCCTGTAAAAACTCCTGAAGATTTAATTGCGGCGTTTCCAAACGGTGCCGACACCACATGTCAGGCAGGAGACCTTAAGATGACTGCAGGCGAGGCAGGAAAGCTTCTCAAAGCAACTGACTTTCCATTTAAAACCGCAAAGGATGTAGCAGACACAATTGTTGACAGGGCAGGGCTCTGAAAACAAAATTTTATTTTTTACGGCTTTATATATCCCTTCGAAACGCCGTTTCTTTAGTGGGAATTTTATTCTAAAATTTTCTGTAAACGCTGCTCCTGTGCCCGATTTCGATTACATGTATTACCATCACGTCATTTAAAACAGACATAACCGCCCTGTATTGTCCTATTCTAAGCGAATACAAAGGAGGGTCGTCAAATCCGTGAAGGGTCTTCAGGAAAGAAGCCGGATCTTTTTCTCCAGCCAGGCTTTCAAGTACTGAGATAAATTTAAGTGAAATCTCACGCGGGAGCTTTTTTAATGCATGACGGGCTGAGGATGAATACCTGAGCTGAAATACCATCAGGCATCAGTCTCTTTTTTCCGGGGGACTGATTTGTTATCGCTTCCTTCGGCCACCCCGAGATCAAAGAGGATTTCTTCGTGCGTATAGTATATTCCCTCGCGGTATTCTTTTAGAGATTTTTCAATTGCCTGAAGGGTTTCTTCGCCAAGAGGCTCGTCATCGACCGCCGATTCAATGAGGCGGGTGATAACATCATCGAATGACTCACGGGGATGCTTTTTAAGCAGGGAAAGACTGTCCCTCGTATCCGGCCGTATTCGGATTGAAGTGGACTGCATACATAAGTATGCACACATATGCATAATAGATTTTTGGATGTCTGCATCCTGTTAATATCCAAAATTACAAAATTCATCATAAAAATTTCATTGTAATGGCAATTCAGCCAGGTATTCACGATGATCCGGCGGGTAAAAGATAAGTCCTGAAACTCTCAGGGGATCATATGCCATGACAATTCCTTCTTTTCGCTCGAATACGACAAGATATGAATTGTACCTAAGCCTCTTCATCTCCGGGTCGTCTGCGAGTGAGGAAATTTCCTCTTCCCCTACCCCGTCTCTTTTTTTGTACACTGATTCCTGGTACACGCCTTTGATCAGTGAATACCGGCTGATGGTGTATTCACGGCTGTCTTCTGAGACGAGTATCCAGTGCAGGGGATTAAATGCAGGAATTGTCTTGTAATTTGGAAACTTAACGGCGACAAAACCTTTTTTTATGAAGGAGAAGGCGATGAATCCAAAAAAGACAATTCCCCAGTCATAAATATCACCCGCTCCTGCAAATCCGGTGACGAACAGAACGAGAAACACAACGCTTGTGACTGTTAAAAAGAGGCTTGGTCCCGGGAATACGCCAAGAGTATATTTTTTATCCGTCATCGGATATAGCAGGGGAATCCCCGGATATGCAAGATAATCAAGCGTTATATGAAGGAGTGCTCCCCCCGCCATCATTAAAAAGCCCAGTATCCAGAATCCGCATTCTTCCGGAAACTGAAAAGCGCCAAAAACACCTGTAAGCTGCAGAAGACATACTGAAGAGAAACCGGCGATTGACAGAAGAACTGCTCCTGCAATGCTGTGAGTGATTCCGCCGTGGGAGAAAATATACAGGCGGGAATCAGAGCCTGAGCCCAAAAAGCGCTGCATAAGGATATCCATATCAGGAAGAACTGTTCCGATAACGCCGAAGCACACGAGAAAAATGTCGGTGTGCCCTGAGAGGAGAATCACGGAGAAGGCGTGTGTCAGGAAGTCCATGGATGATTTTTGGTGGGAAAGGGGATTAAATGGTTGGGGGGAGGAGTGGGTCTAGGTTAAAAAATGAAATCAGAATCCTTTTATTGTGAAATATAGCATTTGAATTTATATGTCCGCTCCCAAAGAAATCATAGAACTTGTTGACCGATTCAATCAATATAATTCAAAATATACGTCTCCTTCCTATAACGAAACGCAGGTTAGGCGCGAATTTATCGATCCTTTTTTCAAGGCACTGGGCTGGGATGTGGATAATAATCAGGGCTATGATGAGCGGTATAAGGAAGTTATACATGAAGATGCCGTAAAAATCGGAGGTAAGACTAAAGCTCCGGATTATTCATTCAGGATTGGCGGTGTCAGGAAATTTTTTGTTGAGGCGAAGAAACCGGCGGTTAACCTGAAGGAGAATCCAGAGCCCGCCTACCAGCTCCGGCGTTACGCATGGAGTGCCAAACTTCCTATCAGTATTCTAACGGATTTTGAGGAGTTCATAGTTTTTGACTGTACCAAAAAACCTTCGCCAAAAGATCCCTCTTCAAAAGGCCGGATAGTATACTATACCTATACTGATTATATTGAAAAATGGGATGAGATTGAAAATCTATTCTCCAAACAGCAGATACCCAAAGGGGCTCTTGACGATCTCGGAGAGAGCCTGATCAAGAAGAAAGGCGGGAAAGGCACCACCGGTATTGATGAGGCATTTCTGGCTGAAATTGAAGGCTGGCGTGACGTTCTTGCAAGGAATATTGCTCTTAGGAATAAGGAACTGTCTGTCAGGGAACTGAATCTGGCTGTACAGAAGATTATTGACAGGATCATTTTTCTTAGAATTTGTGAAGACCGGGGGATCGAAGAATACGAGCAGCTTAAGGCATATGGGGACGGAAAGGACATTTACAAAAACCTGATTAAACTCTTCCTTCATGCCGATGATAAATACAATTCAGGCCTTTTCCATTTCAAAAAGGAGGAAGGAAAGGACGAACCCGATATTCTTACAAATACTCTTGATATCGATGATAAAGTTCTGAAACCCATTCTCAACAATCTATATTATCCAGAGAGTCCGTATGAATTCTCCGTTCTTCCTGCCGACATTTTGGGACAGGTCTATGAGCAGTTTCTGGGAAAGGTCATCAGGCTTACAGGTTCTCATCAGGCGAAGATCGAGGAGAAACCGGAGGTCAAGAAGGCCGGGGGAGTATTCTATACTCCGACATATATCGTGGATTACATTGTCAGAAATACGGTTGGAAAACTTGTGGTGGGAAAAACCCCGAAGGAAGTTTCGGAGCTGAAGATAGTTGATCCTGCCTGTGGTTCGGGTTCGTTTCTTATCGGTGCATACCAGTATCTTCTCGACTGGCACGTGAGCTGGTACATGGATAACCTTGCTCCCCTATTGATGGAAGGGAAATCTGCAACCGATAAGGAAGTTCTGGAACTTCTGCCTGTAAAACCCAAATCAAAACAGAAGGGCAGAGGCCGAAAGAAGTCCTCGGGTTCAGAGCATGATTTCCCTATATACCAGATGAGTGAGAACGACTGGCGGCTTACATCGGATGAGAAGAAGAGGATTCTGATAAACAATATTCACGGGGTCGATATCGATCAACAGGCCGTTGAGGTTACTAAACTCTCTTTGCTCCTGAAGGTTCTTGAAGGCGAGAAGAGCGAGAGGATAACAAAACAGCTGACCATCACTCAGGAGAGGGTCCTTCCATCACTCCATAACAATATCAAATGCGGAAATTCTCTTATCGGTCCTGATATTTATTCCGATATCCAGACGACCTTCGATGACGATGAGGAATATTACAGGATCAATGCCTTCGACTGGAAGAGGGAGTTCTCAGACATCTTTAAGAATGGTGGTTTTGATGTGGTGATCGGGAATCCTCCTTATGTGCGGATTCAGGCAATGAAGGAATGGGCTCCTGTGGAAGTGGAGTTTTATAAGAGATTGTATGAATCGGCAAGTAAGGGGAACTATGATATCTATGTTGTTTTTGTTGAAAAGGGACTTTCACTTCTGAATAAAAATGGAATTTTAGGATATATTCTCCCTCATAAATTTTTCAATGCAAAATATGGTCAGCCTTTGAGAAAAGTAATCTCAGAAGGCAAAAATCTGAATGGAATTGTTCATTTCGGTCACCAACAGGTTTTCAAGAATGCAACAACATATACATGTCTTTTATTCTTAAGTAGAAAAGAGCAGGAATCATTCATCTTCGAAAAAGTAGATGCAATAGATTCTTGGAGAGAAAACGGAGATTGTATTTCAGGGGATATTTTTTCAGAAGAAGTAACTGATCAGGAATGGAATTTTGTTGTAGGGGAGCACTCAGCATTATTCAAAAAATTAGATTCGATGCCTGTTAAATTGGGTGATATTGCAGACATATTTGTGGGATTACAAACAAGTGCAGATAAAGTTTTTATTTTAACTTTGATAGAAGAATATCCAAATTATTACAGATTAAAATCTGAAGTATTGAATGAGGAAATTAATCTTGAAAAAGGGCTGTTGCATCCGGTTTTGAGCGGAACAGATGTTAAAAGATATGGAAGTCTTCCGAACCGACAATATATATTATTCCCCTATTCTGTTTTAAATAATAAGATTGAAATGATTCCTTTTTCTGAAATTGAGATAGAGTATCCTCAAATTGCATCTTATTTAAATAAAAATAAGAAACTTCTTGAAAATCGAGAAAAAGGAAAAATAAAGAATGAAAGATGGTACGGATATATCTATTTAAAAAATATGACTATTCAAGATAAGGAAAAGATATGTGTTCCTCGACTTGTTGATAAATTACATGCCGCATATGATAGTAATGGCTCTCATTTTCTGGATAATGTTGATGTTGGCGGTATAATATTAAAGGAAATTTCCTCTCGTAATATCTTTAAATATCTACTTGCTTTACTAAATTCAGAGTTGTTAAGGTGGTATTTTCCGTTTATCAGTGCACCTTTCCGAGGTGGATATTATTCAGCAAATAAACAATTCTTAACTCAAATCCCTATCAGAACAATCGACTTCAGAAATTCCGAAGATGTCGCACGCCATGACAGGATGGTCTCTCTCGTCGAAACGATGCTTGACCTGAACAAGAAACTCGATGACGCAAAACTCGGCAGTGAGAAGGAGATGATCCAGCGGCGGATCGATGCGACGGATGATGCAATCGATAAACTCGTCTATGAACTATACGGGCTTTCTGAAGAAGAGATTGCGATTATCGAGAGTTCATGAATACTGGATTTAAAATTGAAAAACCAGTATCATATCCCGATCGTATTTTTTTTAGTTATTTTTCAATTACTTCAAGATATTCAGTATATCGTTCCCTACACCCTTCTAAAAGATCATCATAAGTCATGAGATTAATTCCTTTACGATAATCCATTATATCCCACGCTTCTGGAGATATTTTATTTCCAATGAGGAATCCCTCCACTGAACGGTAATTTTTTGCTTTATACTGCTTTGTTATTCTTAGATACATTTCTAATTGATCAATTTCATCTTTTGTCAACTCGATTGAAGGGCGTTTAATCTCTAAAATTAATAATTTGTTATCTTTATCAACAACAGCAAAATCAAAACGTTTTCTTGTGTATTCTGAGTGTTTCGTTTTCATTTCATCGCCGATAAATGTTCTAAGAGAACGATTGGAATGGACTAAGAAGTAATTTTCATTTATCAGCCACATGCTTTTTTCAAGAATTCGGTGGATGGATTCATCGGTGTTAATTTCATACGTATTTTCATCATGAATCATTTGTTCAAAAGTGTGTATTGTTTCAAGACGGCTTTTCACCAGATTTGAAATAGATGAAATCTGGAAAAGGTTCCATTGTTTCATTAAATCAGATAAGTCCTGCATTCCTCTAGCATCTTCTTTAGATATTTTTTCAATTACTTCTTTGAATGCAACACGTAAACGTTCATTTGAATTTACAATATTTTCTCCTAAAATTTCTAACAGATCAGATAAATATTTGATATCTCCTTCTTTGGAGCAAAAATTAACTAAATCTTCAATAATTTTTGGATTTTCGTTTATTAGAGTAATTAATTCTTCAGGTAAATCCTGTTCATATTTATCTACTATTTTTATTTCTTCAGGCGCTTTTATTTCTTCAATTTTTATTGGAATTGATTCATCATATGTCCAATCTAATTCATCAGCTCCTCGTTTTAGCATTTCTTGTACACGTGATAAAGATTCCTTGTCTGGAATCGCAAACCAGTTCCTGAATCGTTTTAATCTTAGGAATTTTCGTCCTGTTTTTTTCTCCTGTGCTACAATGAGGTGGAGCCAGCCAAATTTTCCAGATATTTTATAGATTTTTAAAATGTCATTTCTTTCATTCCAAGGAGGGATCTCATTTTCTGCCATTAATCAAGATAATATATGTTTAATTAAATTAAAGTTGTGCCAATAAATAATAACTAAATCTTAATGCCTTCATTTTTATTATCATCAAAATCTAACAAAAAATAATCTTAAACTATTTTACCAAGAGTCCAGGCTCTCACTTACGCTCAAGCAAAAATGAAACAACCTTATCTCTTAATTCGTCGACAGGAGGTGTGACCCACAGGCATACAATATGCAATGCCTCTCTGGCCACAGCAGAATTCTACCTGCGGTCTGTTTCCATTGCATAAACACCGTGACAAAAAAGAATATCACTGTCATGGATGCAATGCACAATCCGGTCAAAGACCAACAATCTATAAAATCTATAAGTGCATTGAAAAAATGTACTCATATTAATAAGAAATAATGAGAAGCCAAAAAACACTGAAAGATGGCATTTGAAGGAGGCGGAAAAATGAAACAGAAGAAATCAAAAAAGCAGGAGAGCACAGGGGATAATAAAAAAGAGATAATGAAAGGTGTATTCATATCCCCAAAGATAATTAAGACAAAATTCGGGGATGTAGAAATTGATATAACAGAAGGGGACGGTCCTGTTCTTATGGGCAGTCACGGAGGCCTTGGCGGTGTTGATCAGTGTCGTGCGGCAATTGACTTTGCAGGCTCTGATTTCAGGCTTCTATCAGTCTCCCGCCCGGGATTCCTCGGAACACCGCTTGAAAGCGGAAAGTCTCTTGATGAACAGGCAGATCTTTTTGCAGCAGTTCTCGACGAGCTTGGGATAGATAAAGTTGCGGTATTCTCAATATCTGCCGGCGGTCTTGCAGCATACACCT
>NZ_JBSREC010000117.1:0-13271 GCF_055145805.1 Methanomicrobium sp.
ATGCAAAAGGCGTCCACTATACTCCTCTGAATATAATGCTGAGGAAGGCTGTTGCAGACGGAGTTACCGATATAACAATTGACAACGTCCTTGGTCACCGGTTTATAGGTAACGGCCTTCGTGGTGACAACGTTAAAATTACCGTTAACGGAGTCCCCGGGGGAGATCTGGGTATGTTTATGAGTGGCCCTGAAATTACTGTTCACGGTAACTGCGACCATGCTCCGGGAAATACGATGGACTCAGGGAAAATAATTATACACGGGAGCGGGGGAGATGCGACTGCTCACAGCATGAGAGGAGGAGAGGTCTATGTCAGGGATGATATTGGCTATCGTGGCGGGATTCACATGAAGGAGTATCAGGATAAAAGGCCTGTGCTTATTGTCGGAGGAAGTGCCCGTGCTTTTCTTGGTGAGTATATGGCCGGTGGACTACTGATGGTTCTTGGGCTGAATGGGAAAAAACCTGTTGATGAGAGGGGGATAGGGAGTGGTATCCATGGGGGCAGGATAATATTAAGAGGAGATATTGATGATTCAAAGTTAGGGGTTGGAGCAGAAACAGAAAAACTCAATGCCGGTGATCTTGAGGATATATCATATTATGTAAAAGAATTTTCTAAATATTTTGATCTTGATTCAGAAAAAATTCTCAAATCAGAATTTATAAAGATTATTCCTGCAAGCTCAAGGCCATTTGCAAATAAATACTGTTGGGAGTGAGATAAAATGTCCCGAAAAAATTATGAAAATTTAAAAGAGGAAGTCTGGGATACGGGAAGATGCTCAGGATGCGGGGCGTGCTGTGCCGTATGTCCTGCAGATGCAATTATCTTTACCGGAGAGGATAATCAGGCACCTGTAAATACCGGCTACTGTAAGGATTTGGAAGATTCAGTGCCCTGTGGGGCCTGTTATTCAGTATGTCCGAGAACTGAAGAATC
Source organism: Methanomicrobium sp. (assembly GCF_055145805.1). NCBI lineage: Archaea > Methanobacteriati > Methanobacteriota > Methanomicrobia > Methanomicrobiales > Methanomicrobiaceae > Methanomicrobium > Methanomicrobium sp. The sequence goes on from NZ_JBSREC010000117.1 coordinate 947, forward strand.
CGCCAGAAAAAGGGAGATGCTTGGAGAGTATATCCAGATAAATGCAGTAAAATCAGTTGCTGATGTTCCCGGAAGACAGAGTGGCGGAGCAGTTACTGCAATTCTGGCAAATGCCCTGAAAACAGGAATTGTTGATGCTGTTGTTACTGTGTCACAGGATAGCTGGACTCAGAGGCCACAGTCTGTTCTGATTACATCTGAGGAGGCTATGATTGCAACTGCCGGAAGCCGTTACAACTGGTGGACACCTGTTTTAATGGCGCTTTCTGAAGCTGTAATAAGGAAAAAATATGCAAATATTGCTGTTGTCGGAACTCCCTGTGCCGCATCTGCATTAAGACTCATGAAAGAGAGTCAGAACGATTTGGTTATGCCATTTGGTAAGGCAATTCGCCTCATATTCGGACTTTTCTGCACAGAAACCTTTGACTATCATAAACTTATGGAGGGAAAACTGAAGTCAGAGTTAAACATAGATACCTGGAATATAAAAAGAATGGATGTTAAGGGGAAGCTTGAGATAACCTTAACAGACGATTCAAAGGAAATAATTCCGCTTTCTCAGCTGGAAGATACAATTCGTCCCGGTTGCAGTGTATGCACAGATCTTACTGCAGTGGACTCAGATATATCAGCAGGTTCAGTTGGAAGTCCGGATGGATATACAGCTCTTGTAATCAGGACCGATACGGGGCTTGGTTTTGTTGACAGTGCTGAAAGGAACGGACTAATTACAATAACCGGTGATGTTGACCTTGTTCCTGTGGAAAAACTGGCTGAAAAAAAGTCACTCCGAAAAAATTAATTTATAATATTAATGTATTTTTATAGAGGTAGTTCTCTTTTTTTTCAGATTATTTTTATTTTTTATGAAGTGTTTATAAGTTCATTTTGACAGAGTATTATCTCTTCAGGATGGTAGCTTATCAAATGTTTTTTAGTAAATTTTCATTTCAGAATAATAATGTCGGGGATTTTTTTAAAACCCCTCTGTTTCTGGGTTTAACAATAGGCATTCCCTTTTGTATCTTCAAATTATTATTTGGGGTGATAGCATTCAGATATGGAGTTGCTGAATCATATTTTGTTCTTGTGCTATTTGGGCAGATTATTATTTTGTGGGCCGGGTTTGATATTTTAATGAATCTAGGTAAAATACTGCTAAATAATATTCATAAAAAGGACTATTTTGAATATTGTGCAATAGCTCAGATTGGAAGGGTATTTGATATGCCTGCGGTTTTTCTGGCTTTGGATACATTACTTTCTTTTTCCATAATATGTTTTATGCTCTGGTCCGGCTGGATAATTCGTTTCACAACTTTTGAGTCATATCTCTGGTATTTTGCAACAACCCTGAATCTGATAAGCATCTCTCTTGTATCATTGTATACAGAGATAACCAGGGCAAAGGAAAGAACCGATAAAAAAGGAATTAGTGAATAAGTATTGGTATTTTAAATATTTTGGAAAAAATTAATGAAAAGATTATTTTTTTGTCTTTGAACCCGGTGCTCCGGATACAATAGGAATTGCTTCTGCAATCTCTTCAATCATTTCAGCCGGAATCCCCATAACCATAAGATCATCGTTTATACCTGAAAATTTCCTTGAACCGTCACATCCAAGTGAGATATTTGCTTTTCCGGTAAGATATGGTTGCGTACATGCATCTGCACATACTGACTGGATGCCGGAGAACTCTGAATGAATCCTGCCGCCCATTTTATAAAGAATGGCCTGTGCAAATTTGAGCATTATTACAGGAGGTGCGACAATAACCACTACATGTGGATCAAACGGTGTCTTTCCAAGCGGAGCATAGACTGTTGCATATGTTGCAGGCTCTGTGGATGCTATCTTGTGATAATGGGGGACACTTCCTATTGTTCTCATGCAGGATGCCCAGGATTCATATTTACCAAGTTTGTAATAGAACTCTCCTGTCTGGAGTGATGGTGTGATCTCTTTTACTCCCAGAGCCCATGCTCCGCCGGCACATGTATGTTTGCTTCCTGTTGCATAGAATATCTTTCCCTCCAGTGCAGCCATTGCAATCATCTGACAGTGCCTGGCAGGATCTTCAATTTCATTAACACCTTCAGGAATCCCTTCCGGAGATTTTGCAAATTTTACTGCAACAGGTGGCTGCGGAAGATTAAGTGTTTCAATAAGGACTTTTGAGATCTCTTCATAATTCAGTTTTTTTTGCATTTCATCTTTCATTTTTAATCAACTCCAACTCTTCATTTTTATGCATTTAGTATTTTGCATCATTACAATCCGATGTATTCGAGGGCATACAAAAAGATGACTCCTGCAATAAGGCAGAAAACTATCATGTATGTCGGTTTCACTCCCAGCATTTCATAGAGCGTTTCATATTTTATGGGTTTATATTGTAAGATTCCGTCACTTATTTTAGGGTATATTGTTGCAAATATTCCTGTCCCGATTATGATTCCAATCATACCCCCAAAAAGTGCATCCAGAGAACCCTGCCCTACGGCGCCGGCAACTGTTCCCGGACAAAGACCCAGCACTGCAAAACCCGCTCCAAATATGAGCCCTCCAATAACTGTGGTTCCTAAAGACCCTTTTGAAATATGATTTCCTGCATATCCGTAGTGCTGAAGAAGATATATCCCCGGCATCCCGACAAGAACGGCTGCTGCAATTACTTTGACAACAGTGAAATCCACAAGTAAAAGCTGATTGATTATAACATCGTAGTTTGTAACACCGCTCTTCTGAAGCAGGAAACCAAATCCTATGCCCATAAAAAGGCCCAAAATTAGCTGGATGGTTTTGTTTTTATGAAGATTCTCATACATTCAGGCCACCCCGTATATGAGCATTGCAGTCGTAATTCCGCCTGCAAACATGAATATGACTGCAAGTATGCTTGTTATTGAAAGTTGTGAAGTGCCTGAAATTCCATGACCGCTTGTACAGCCACCTGCCCAGCGTGCACCAATCCCCATCAGAATACCGCCAATAAGGGCAACTATGATTCTTGTTATCGGACTGTTTCCAAAACGTGCTGCAAACATGTCCGGTACCCATGTCAGTTCAAAAATTCCTGAAAATGTTGATGATATAAACGCACCAATAATAATTCCGAGGACAAGCATCCATTGCCATTCAATCTGCGGTTTGTACTTTTTATAATAGGGATTTTCATCCATGCCCTTTTTGTTCACAATTTTTTTTATTATGCCAAAAGTTCTGAAATAAGAAGTAGAACAGCCAAGGGGTTTGTCTGAGAGAAGAAATGCGAGCCAGCTCAAAACTCCTATGCCTGCTCCTGCTATATATGGCGACCATGTCACCTGGGTAAGCATCTCAAGCATTATTTTACCTTACCTGTCCATTCTGAATAAACTTATATAAATATATCTGCAAAATTCTGTTCTTTTTAATTAATGTTGAAATGGGGAAAAAATATTTTACCGGACGATCTTTTTAATGATCTGGTATATTAATCAGGAAGTTCTGAATTTTGAAAGATCAGTACCTGGAATAAACCTGTTTTTTAGAAGAATCATAATGGGTATCAATAATAAGATTAAAATCACAGATATCTGAGTATATATTAATTGATATCTGTAATCAAATGGAAAAGGGAATAAAATATGCAAAATTCACTAAAGTTTGTCAATCATAAAATCGAGGAGAATGCCCTTGAAATGACCTATAATCCCCTGGAAAACACAGGGGATGTCATATATAATTTATCCCTCATAAAATCTGAAGATCTTGAAGCAGCAATTAAAATATTTAAGGAATCATACGATGCAGGACTTTGTGTGAGCGACAGAGTGCTTTTTGCCGAAGAAGGTACAGAATTTGAATCTTACAAAGTTCCTTCTGGTCATATCGGGATATGCACCATGTGCAGTCTGATTTTGGATTCAATATTGTATCAGAGGGGAGTTCCTGTGAATCCAATAGGGGGGGGGCTTGTTGAGGTTGAAAAGCTTGTTCCACGCCGTTTTACAGCAATGATACAGTATGAATATACAACAATTGATCCAATTACTGTCATGATATCACTTGGAAATACCTCTGTTATGAATGTTATAAATGAGGGGAGCGGGATAATAATGGCAAATATACGTGAATTTCATATGGAGTCTGAGTCTACAGTATTTGAAGTTTTTGAAGATCTCAATTCAGCAGGTTTTAGCGGGATTTTAGATGTGGGTGTTCCGAATTCATCTCTTCTGGGTGTTCCGGTAACACCAAATTATCAGGGGGTTGCAATGATCGGCGGGACAAATCCAATAGCAGCATTCAAAGAGACAGGTAAATGGGCGGAAGTTCATTCCATGAAAGGGATGATAGACATTTCAATGCTTGAATATCTGGGTGATTATTAAAAAATTTAAAGTTCAAAACTGGAATAAGGGATAATACCTGCTCCAATTTCTGTTTTTAGATTCATTCCTTTTTCAATAGCATATCCTATAAGATTCATTCCGCTGTATGCCACAATCGATGTTCTGTAGGGATCAGGACGTACATTTAATACTCCTTTTCCCATGATGACCGGAAAAATAAATCCTGATCTTCTCATTGATGCTAAAACCTCATTTATGGAGTTCTCTGCAGTCTCCGGGACCTCACGAACATTTGCAAGAACTGTTCCTTTTCCTGTTTTAATAACTGAGCCTATGGATGTCATTCCTGCATTTATAAAAAGCAGAAGTGGATCAACAGTTGTTCCTTTATATCCTATTAAATCCTGAAATCCGGTTGGTTTATAGTTTTCAATTCCCATTGTGCCTCCAAAAGCCATTTTTATGGGTATACCTCCTTTTTGAAGCACACTATCCATAGTTATGCTGCAAACAGTTATTATTCCGGAATGTCCCTGAGGGATCCGTGGATCGTTGTCAATTATCTTATAGGATGAAAAAAAACTGTATTTTTCCTTAATCACTTCATCAAAAGCTTTTGACACAGAATCAACCTGTTCATGAGGTACAAAGGATAGATTATAGGCTACATTTCCGGTTCCTGTTTCCGGATTAAAATTGCTTTTAAATGCAAGTTTTTCAAGTTTTGATATAATAAAACCAATTCTTTCATCGACCAGGGCCCGTTCGGTCTCGGAAATTCCTGCTGTGGTGAGGATTCTGCCTTTGTTGCCTACTTTTGTTGTAAACCCCATTTCATCAAGATAACTGAGATAATACTGGACTGCTCTGTCCGTAAGTGTGAAACCATGACCTTCCATAAGTTCAGACAGACGTTTGGCACCCACCGGTTCCTGATATTCTTTTAATAATCTTAATATCTCAATGCATTTCCTTTCTGATTTAACAAAACTCATATTACTTCAAAAATCTCCTTAAATTATTTTATAGATGAAATATCATATTTAAAAAAAATTCTGCAATTGATTTATCGGAAATATAGAACTATTGAATTAATGAATTATAATAACTTATCGATAAAAGAGGGAATTATAAGATTATTTTTGAAATATTTTGAAATGATAATTATTGGTATAATTATTTTATCTGTTATTTATTTTTCAGACATAAGTGGAAATGCTTTTTTTCAGGAAAAAATTTAGGATGTTAATATCTGGTAAGGTACTGTTCTACTTCCCAGGGGTGTACTGCGGTGCAGAATGAATCCCATTCTATTTTGGCGATGTTATCTATGCCTGTTACTACATGTTCTCCAAATGCTTTACAGATGAGTTCATCCTCAACAAATTTTTTGTTGGCAGTGTAAAGATCTTTTGGGAGGGTTTTGATATGTCCCTGATTTCTTTCCTCTTCTGACATTGCAAAGATATTTTGATTTTCACTTGCGGGTGGCTGCATATCTTTTTTAATTCCTTCTATACCGGCTGCAAGAATTGCTGCAAACAGCAGGTAAGGATTACATGTTGGATCCGGACTTCGCAGTTCAATGCGTGTTGAATTTCCTCTTGGTGCAGGAACACGGATTAAAGCTGTACGGTTTGAAGCACTCCAGGCAATATAAACAGGAGCTTCATATCCCGGAACAAGTCGCTTATATGAGTTGACGGTTGGATTTCCAATGCGTGTAATAGCATTTATGTGGCTGAGAACACCTGCAACAAACTGCATTGAAGTCTCTGAAAGTTCGAGTGGTGCTTCCGGATCATAAAATGCATTCTTTCCATCTTTAAAGAGTGAGCAGTTGGTGTGCATACCGCTTCCGTTTATGCCATATACGGGTTTTGCCATAAATGTTGCATGCATATTATTTGAAAGAGCAATGGTTTTTGTTACAAATCTGAATGTTACAACATTATCTGCTGTTTTTAATGCATCACCATATTTAAAGTCAATTTCATGTTGTGATTCTGCAACCTCGTGGTGGGATGCTTCAATTTCAAATCCCATTTCGGTTAGCGCAATGATAATATCGCGGCGGACGTCTTCAGCCAGGTCTGTAGGTGCAAGGTCGAAGTATCCTCCATGATCTTTAAATTCTGTTGTGGGTTCCCCGTTTACCATTTTGAATAGGAAGAATTCCAGTTCAGGGCCGATATTAAATGTATATCCCATGTCTGCTGCTTCTTTGAGCTGCTTTTTTAGGATATAGCGGGGGTCGCCCTCAAAAGGTGTGCCGTCAGGCATATGCACATCACAGATAAAACGTGCAGCACATTCATCTTTTGATCTCCATGGCAGTAGTGCATATGTGTTAAGATCCGGTTTTAATACCATATCAGACTCTTCGATTCGTGCAAATCCTTCAATTGAGGAACCGTCAAATGAAATTCCGTTGGTAAGTGCTTTTTCTGCCTGTATCTCCGGGATGGCTACATTTTTTATCTGCCCCTGGATGTCGGAAAACTGAAGACGGATAAATTTTACATTATCGTCCTTTATTTTCTGTAGCATTTTTGAAACATCTGTCATGATCATAAATAATAAGATCTCATATTTATATTTCTCGTCATTGTCAATTTAGATACTCAATATTCTATATAGATCTATAGTCAAAAAAATTAGATCAATATTCTAATATCATATATTAATTTGAAATTTAAATTTTAATTCAGACTAATAAAAATTTAAATTTGGGAATTATCCATCACAATATAATTGATGGATGTTTCGCAGATAACGCCGGCATATTCATTGATTCTCTTTAAATTTTCATATATATATCCAATAGAAACAATTCCTGATCGCCCTGTATTAAAAAGATCTTTACTTGCTTTGTTACATTTTTTATTGAAGATTTCCACTTTTAAGAGAGTTTCATTTGTTCCGTTGAGATTCTTTTTAAAGAATGTATCAATTCCTGAATGAAATATTTCCATAGCCTCTGAGGTTAATGCCTGCAAATTATCTATTGTTTTACGTTCAAGAGAGATAAACATCAAATTCTGGATGTTTTCTGTAATATTTACCACCTGGTTTCCTGCACGTTCCATAACTCTTGAAACCTGAAGATAATGAAGGGCCATCTCAACATCCATTCCCATTTCCCGTGACAAAGAGACATTTCTTAAAAGAAGATTGTATTGTCGGGATATCAGCCAGTAAAGTTTGTTAACATCACGATCTCTGGATATTACATCTTCTGCAAGATTTTTATCTCTTGTTTTCAGAGCAAATATTGCATCCCTAAGCATACCTTCAATTATTACATACATTCTTGAGATCACGTTCTCAAATGGCATCTCGCCGGGATTTAAAAGATCTTTTATTATAATGCTCTTTTCGGTCTCTACTGATATTTCCTGACCTATAGATGCCTGAATAAACATCCTGACTGCTTTGTGGGCAAAAGAGGGTATTCTCGCAGATGATACAATTTTGATTGTATTAAAGCCGGTTACATATGCTCCGATCAGCAGGCGGAAGAGATGTTCGGAATCCTCAATATTTTTAAGGTTGAATATCTTCACTCTTTCGGCAATTTTGCCTGTGATCTTTGGAGTTACGGTGAGTGATCCGTCAGGCTGTATAATTAATCCAAGAGGATCGTTTTTTTCGATTCCTGAGTCTTTAATCCACCCTTTTGGAAGAGAAATAATATATGAAGAGCCTCCTGTTATCTGAACTTTTCTTATTTCCATGAATTAATCTCCTTTTAAAGTCGCAATGTCAAATATTTGTTATATATAAATAAAGTTGTTTTACAATTCATCGATCTATATATTGAATTTATTTCCTATATATATCTCTCTGGGATTTTCATCCTGGAAGTAAAAAAAAGTCAGAATGAAGGAATTAATCTCCAAATTATTTTATTAAACAAAATCCTGATTTAATGTGATCAAAATATTTATGGAGTAAATTTAAGGGGTAAAATTAAATTTTTGGGGTTTGAGATTTTTTCTAAAAATTTATATAATTATTTGTTTTTTAAAAGAAGATCTGAGAATGGAGATTTTTTCTCAATAAAGTCCGATAAAAATACGGAAAATTCGTCACTCCAGCATTCAGTATTTTTTAATATTGAAACACTGGAAAAAACTGATTTTTTTACATGTTTTCCGAGACCTGATTCTTTTAGATCATCAGAGTTTAAAAGCTGTAATGCATCCGGATATTTTCGGTGAATTTCAACATAGTACCTGTTTTCATGGATGTATGGTCCTGAATATGTTTTTCCCAAATGTTTTGAAATAAATTTTTCAGAATTTTTGTCATCCCACACAAGAGGTCCTGCTCTTTTCTCAATATCGGGGAGTTGGTCTGTTAATAATTCAAACAAAAGAATGCATTTTGTTTCACCCATGAAGGAATCAGCTCTGTTTACAGAAAAGCCGTTTCTTTCAAGAAGGCCTGAAACAGAATGGATACTCTTTCTTAATTGTGGCACTATTATATCCGGAATGATACCCGGCGTGTCAAATACAATACTGTAGAAAGATGTTCCTCTCTTTTTAATTTTTTCTGAAAATTCCTCTTTGGATATTCTGGATGTATTTTTTCTGGTGAAAAAATCGCAGGAGGGGTGTGTCAGATATCCCCTTGCAAACTCTGAAAATTCATACATTCGTGTTGAAGAGAGGGATGCCGCAACATTTCTCCGCGGATCGACAGGATCTATTACAGCAAGTGGATCATCAAATTCTTTTGCCTGATGTCTTTCCAGATCAATTATTATTCCCGGATGCCACTTTGCTGCTGCGTTTATACATTCTGAAAAATTTCCGTAATACAGGATAAATATTTCACAAAGATAACCTGCAAAACCTTCAGTCATCTGGTCAGAACCATAAACTCCGCATGCTTTTGAAAACTGCTTTAAAAGTAATACATCATCTGTATGAGTGTTTATTCTCTCTTTTATATATCGCGTGTGAAAAGGTGTTCTGTCAACCGCACTTTGTATTTCCTGGGCATTTAAAACTGCATAACATGGAACAAGATCAATATCAAAACCACTTATGTTTGCATTGATGTATGGATGTTCGGCATACTTCTCGACTATCTCACCATTAAACGAAAGTGCAATGTCCCTGGCAAGTCCCAGACCTTTCTCTTCAAGTTCTTCTCTTGAAAGTGAAGGATCAAAAAGCATAAAAATATCCAGATCCTTGTCTCCCGAGACCCATGTGTCGCGGGCAACAGAACCCACAACCATTCCTTTTGCAATGCCGCTTTTATCAACAGAGGCTTTAAGCTCATCCGCTAATTTCCATATTTCTTTTTTTTCCTGTTTATTTGGTCTTATCAGTTCGAGAATCCTTTTTTCACATTCGGTATGCATTAAAACGAAACCTCCATAATATCTTCATATACCGGACCCTGCGGGGTTAGTGTGCTTTTTTTAAGCTTTAAGCCCGAAACCTCAAATTCACCCAGATTCTTATCTGACAGTAATTTGATTATAGCTTTAAGTGAGGGGTGATATTTTTTTATTCGTGCAACAGTTGCATGTGGCTTAAAGGGGCGGTTCTCTTTTACTATACCTATATCTAATGATGCAAGGCCGTCATCTATAATCTCTGCCAGTGAGGATGACATACCATCATCATAACCGTTAATCCAGATAACGCGGGGTGATTTGATGCTGTTAAAAGAAATACCTCTCATATTTATTTCATATTTTGTGTATTTGATCCCTGCAAGATATTTTTTTATCTCTTCAAGTTTCTTTCCGTCTACATCTCCAATAAATTTCAGGGTAATGTGTGAAATATCCGGACTGACAACATTTAATTTTGCTTCTGTTTCTGAAATAATATTATCTATTTCGGAAATTTTTTTCTTGATATCCAAAGGAAGTTCTATTGCGACAAAAACCCTGGTCATTATTTATTATATACGCACTCCTCCTTCTAAATCTGTTGACATATATTTTCCAAAGAATGAATATTTGTATTTTTATTGAATCTGATTGACAACTCTGTGTAAAACAACAGACTTTTTATTTCACAAAAACAACTATCATACAATCACCGATTGGGGGATTTTTTTAGTGTCCGATAATCAAAAAATAGTTGTATATTCTCTTGAAGTTTGTCCAAACTGTGAATTACTGAAAGTTTTGCTTAAGGAAAATGGTATTTCGTATCATGAACTTGATCTTGCAGAGCCGGCAAACATGACTGAACTCAGATTAAACAACGTCTTTGTAAGAGAGGCTCCTGTTCTTCAGGCGGGTGACAAATTTCTGACTTCTCCGGAACTATTTAAGAGTGGTTCTTTAAGGGAAGAAGAGATACTTCGCCTCTGCAAGGGTGAATAATTTATGGAAAGGGAAAACAGGCAATCCCTGCAGCAGACTCTGGAAGGCTTTGCAGTACCTTCACTTCCAAAAGTACGCACCTCGCGTGGTCTTATACTTGAATGGAACCGTGAGAGGATTGTTCAGCAGTTATTAGAAGAGACAAAACTTGTTGAGGAGTTCTACGGGGGGGAGTCTATAGATGAGGAGACTGCCAGAAGAATTGCATTTAATGTTGAACAGAAGATAAAAAAACTCAACCTTAAATTCCTTTCAGGTCCTTTAATCCGTGAAATTGTAAATATCTCTCTTCTTGAACATGATCTGATACCTTACAGAAATGTGTCGACAAGGGTGGGTACGCCTGTATATGATGCCCATCTTATAGATGTCGGAAGAGGGTTTGAGGCAAAAGACAATGCAAATCTCCAGGAGAATGCAGAGACCTCGCATAAGAAAAAAGCGGACAAAATCAGTAAGGAACAATATCTATTACAGATGCCTCCCGAACTGGCAGATTTTCATCTCTCCGGCGATCTGCATATCCATGATTTGGAGTATTTTGGGACCCGTCCTTTCTGTCAGGACTGGGATCTGAGATATTTCTTATATTACGGACTTATGCCTGACGGAAACGGCACAAAGGCATCTGTGGCGGGACCTGCCAAAAGGCCTGAGGTTGCAATTCTTCATGCAGTAAAGGCACTTGGGAGCGCACAGACAAACTTCGCCGGAGGGCAGGGTTATTACAACTTCCTTACATTTATGGCGCCTTTCTTTGAAGGAAAGGACTATGACTGCATAAAGCAGCACATGCAGATGTTTGTCTATGAAATGACTCAGATGATGGTTGCACGCGGGGGCCAGGTTGTATTCTCATCTGTTCAGTTATCTCCGGGTGTTCCAAAACTCTGGCGGGATAAGCCCTGTGTATATAAGGGTAAGGTTTGGGATGGAAAACAGGCGCCGGAGAGGCTTTATGGAGAATTTGAGAAAGAGGTACGTCTTCTTTTTAAGGCTTTGATGGAAGTTATGCTTGAAGGAGATTACTGGGGAAAACCCTTTAATTTCCCCAAGCCTGAGATCAGTGTTGAACCTGATTTCATGTCCGAGAATGAGGATTTCAACAGGGAAAATCCGGACATTCCAACATATAATGAACTTTATCTGATGACGTTTGAGCTTGCCTCAAAGTTTGGTACACCTTATTATGATAACCAGATTCCTGCATACAGAGGGGCAGGAGAGGGGATATCCTGTTATCAGTGCTGTGCATATCAGTTTTCATCACTGGCAAATGAGGATGATCTGTTTGAAGATAAGATGTATTTCAAAGACGGCCATCATTTTTCAATGGGTTCCTGGCTGGTAATTTCCATAAACTGCCCGCGGGCTGCATATAAGGCTGAAGGAGATGATGAAAGGCTTTTTGCAGAGCTGAAAAAACTGATGGATGTTGCAACTGAGATATTTAAGATAAAAAGGAGATGGATGGAAAATATACGGACAAAGGGAAGGATGCCTTTTGCAATGCAGTGTCCAAAAGATCCAAATGATCCTAATGGAGAGATACGAGGTCCTGTTGCTGTTGATCTTGAAGGACTTGTATATACAATTGGAATAGTTGGCGTAAATGAGATGG
>NZ_JBSREC010000118.1:0-5813 GCF_055145805.1 Methanomicrobium sp.
GTGCTCATCTTTTGCCCCGGTTTAAAGTTAATATTTTAATCAGATGCATCACCGTCGAAAAAATACCAAAATACGCCACATTTTGGTCAGAATTTAGTGGCAAGCGGGCCCAAGGGGATTTGAACCCCCGACCACCTGGTTAAAAGCCAGGCGCTCTGCCTAACTGAGCTATAGGCCCTCTCCTTGAGATCTATTCAGCATTATTACAATGCAGGCATAACATTTAAACATAACTATTACATAATAATTAGAGGTTTTAGAAAAAGAAATTTTGTCATACCCTCGCGCAAATCAAAATCGTAATGTTTATACTTGAAATTTAAAAATTTTATAAAAATTATTCATAACAATAAAAAGGTATTGGTTAGCAGAATAATTATTTAAGGGATTTTTTTATCTGTTCAAGGCGTTCTTCCTGAAGTTTAATACTCATCTGCATACTTTTAATTGCAAGTGCAATATTCTCCCCCATATTAACTTCATCATCATTCAGATTATAAGTGGATTCAAGAATCTTAAAAAGGCGTTTGGAAACATCCACACTCTTGCTGAGTCTTTCATACTCCTCAACAATCTGCTCTTCTATTCCGGCCCCAATTGCCTGCTTAATATCTTCATTAATGTCCTGTTTGCGCTTTAAAATATATTCAATTGCATCATAAAGCTGGCGATGTGTTGTTGGTTTCATCACATAATCTTCAATATAGGTTCCATACTCCTGTGCCTCTTCAGGAGTGAGCTGTTTTGCAGTCAGCATCATTACAGGAATCTCTTTTGTTTGGGGATTTGACTTTATATTTTCAAGAGTTTCCCACCCATCCATGGGCTCCATCATTATATCAAGAAGGATAAGATCAGGAGTTATTTCCTTTAATTTTTCAAGACATTCCGGTCCGCTGTAGCAGGCAACAGGATCGTAACCTCCTCGTTCAAGCATAGCTACAAATACGTCCACAATCATTGGGCTGTCATCAACAACCAGAATATTGTACATTTATAACTCCTCCGCTAACTTGTCAGAAATCACGGTGATTTTTTCCTTAATTTCTGATATATTGACGGTATTAGTAATAATTGTGGCGATAAGGTTTTTAGAACCGGCATTTTTTATAAGGATTATACCATCTTTATTTCTAGTTTCCATCAGAATTGTGCCAGGAGCGCTTATATGAAATGTACTGCATGCAGCCTCTGCAGATGCGAACATTGTTGCACCGGTTATTCCAAGAAACGGGGAAGGGGTCTGACTACTATCGGATTTCCCAATAATATGACCGTCATTGGAAACTATTGCACAAGCCAACACTCCCTCCATTACCATTATCTCGGAGACAAAACCATTAACTTTAGTCATCAAAGGGTTATTTTTATCCATCTGCACAAGTACCTCTAAACGCAATTAGTATTCTTTTTGTTCTTCATTGCATATTAGTTTTGTAAAGCTTAATTGTTATTTTAATATGAAAGTATTTATAAGAGTTTGTAAATGAACACTCAGACAGAGAGGTAAAAACAATTATAAACTGTATCCCATACATCCGGCAATATAATATTTTATCTTATACGTAACAAAAAAAGTGATTAAAAAGAGAGGTTGAATCTAAAAATGAAGCCTTTTTAGAATAATATATATAATTTGAAATTTGAATAACGAAATAGAATCAAATTTGTTTTATTGAGATACATATGGTTGTTACATATACTATTGCTTCAGGAAAGGGAGGAACCGGCAAGACCACTTTGTCTGTGAACCTCGGCACAATGCTTGCCAAATACGGCAAGGAGACCTATATTATGGATGCAGATATGGGTATGGCCAATCTGGGAATTATTCTGGGTCTTGAAAATGTGCCTGTTACACTCCACGAAGTCATTGCAGGAAAAGCACCTGTATCTGAAGCAATTTATGAGGGGCCCTGCGGTGTTAAGGTAGTTCCAAGCGGAATTTCATTGCAGGGATTTCAAAACGCAGACCCGGAACATCTGCGTGACGTGATGAAAGAGATAGTAAATCAGTGCGATATTTTAATAATTGATGCACCGGCCGGGATAAGTCGCGATGGGGTGGTTCCCCTTGCAATCGCTGACGAAGTAATTCTTGTTGTCAATCCTGAACTTTCATCCATGGTTGATGCCCTGAAAACAAAAATTCTTACTGAATTAATAGGCGGACATGTAAAAGGTGTAATTTTAAACCGTGCAACACTTGAAAAAACAGACGTTAGTGTTCATAAGATTGAGGAGGTTTTGGGAGTGAAAGTTATAGGCCTCATTCCCGATGATCCAAATGTCAGAAGAGCGACTGCATATAAAACACCCATTGTTGTCAAATATCCTGACTCTCCCGCTTCAATTGAGATTAAAAGAATAGCTGCTGATATTGCCGGAGTGGAGTTTAAAAACTCACAATTAATTTCAAAGTCGAAAGAAAAATTTTTGGATCGTCTTGCACGATCTCTCATCAGGAGGGAAAAATAAACATGTTTCAACTTGGATCTGAAGTTTACATCATTGTATTATTCGGGACAGTGATCATCTCTCTGCTCTTTCTGATCTACCTTTTACAACGCAGGATAAACCAGCTTTTGAGTGAGGTTGATGATATAAGCAGTACAATGAATGTGACCTGTAGTGAACTTGAAGAACTTACAAAAAATGTTCAGGAAATAAAAAAACTGAAGATATGATTTCATATTTGCCACTATAAAAAAGGAAATTAAATAAGTGATATTGTCAAATATGCTATGGTAATTTTACAGGGGGCCATAGGGTAGCCTGGACCATCCTAGGAGACTGGGGGTCTTCTGACCCGCGTTCGAATCGCGGTGGCCCCATTTTTTATTTAGATTAATATTTAAAAGAGTGATTTTTTAATTTGATAACTGAATATTTTTGCAGACTTTAGGATAATACGGAAAAAATTAGAAATGATCTACAAATTAAATAAAAATATAATACAAAAATTGAAAGATTCGAGCCTTATCTTAAAATAGAATTAAATTTTGATCAAACACAATTATGAAAAAAAGCTGATATAAATGAAAATTACAGAAAAATGCTTTGAATGTCTTTTGACAAGAATAGAATATGAATGCCGTCTCGTATGCAATGATGAAAAAAAGATTGCAGAAATAGTAAAAATATGTCATCAGGAGCTTTCAGAATCAATATCAAAAGATTCCCCCTCTCCTGAAATTTCAAGCAGAATTCATCGTATTGCCTGCGAAATGGTAGACAGTCATGATCCTTACCATGAGATTAAACAAAAAACCAACGAAGAAGCAGAAGTAATACTTAACCAGGTAGAAGATAAGCTGACAACCTTTAAGGACTGTGTTCTTGCTTCAGTTATTGCAAATACCCTTGATTACGGCTCAAAAGAGCACAAAGTCACCACTGATTTTGTGTCTTTTTTTTCTGATGAGTTTAAAAAAGGGCTTAGTGTTGATGATACATATGAAATTGAAAAACTCTGCAAAAGAGTTGTATACCTTTGTGATAACTGCGGAGAGATTGTATTTGACAGAAAACTGATTAAATATTTAAAGGAAAATTACAGTCATGTTACAGTTATAGTAAAATCAAAACCAATAATCAACGATGCAACAATAAAAGATGCCATATCTTTGGGCATTGACAAAATTGCAGATAATGTCTATGAAAGCACTGATGGAATCTCAGAGGTTGGAATAAATCTCAATATGATCCCCCTCAGGGTAAAAGAAGCTATAGATTCAGCAACAATAATAATTTCAAAGGGTATGGCAAACTACGAATCACTTAGCGAATACAAAAAAACAGCACAATTGCCTCCTGTTGCATACCTGATGATGGTTAAATGTGAACCGATTGCAGATAATATCAAAATACCCAAAGGTTCAAGGATAGCATATTTAATTCAATAATTTCCTGTTTTTAAAAGAATTATTCAATCATATATATCTATATAAAATCAAAGCAATCATCTAAAACATGGTAGCGGAAGTGATTGCCATTGGGTGGATTCTGATAGTAATAGGAGTAATACTTCTTTTAATTGAAGCATTCAACCCAGGCTTCTTTATTGCAGTCCCGGGCACCACACTGATAATAATTGGCGCAATTTCATTGTTATTTCCGGAGATTTTTAGTTCCACGTGGATTATAATAATCGGAATTATAACTGCGCTTTTTTCTGCCGGTGCCACAGTATGGATTTACAGCAGAATTACTGCTGACAGTGGAATTCCTTTTACTATGAGCATGGATTCCATTGTAGGAAAAAACGGCATCGTTACAAAGACGATTGAACCGGATAATATATCAGGAAAGGTTTCAATTGACAATGTCGAATGGAGTGCAAAAACACAAAGCGAAACAATTGATATGGGTAAAAAAGTTCGCGTTATTGCATCCCAGGGAGTACATGTAGTCGTGGAGGAGATTTAAAAATGGCATTTTTAGGATTAGATAATACATTAATAACAGTAATTCTTGTTCTTGCAATTGTTCTTATTTTTGCAAAAGGCGTAGTTATTATTCAGCCATATCAGCAGGCATTGCAGATAAGGCTGGGACAGTACATCGGACGTTTAAATCCTGGTTTCAGATGGGTGATACCATTTATTACAGAAGTTAAAACACTTGATCTAAGAACACAGGTTATGGACGTTCCCCGACAGGAAGTAATAACAAAAGACAATTCCCCGACTAATGTTGACGCAATAGTATATGTGAGAGTTGTTGATCCTGAAAAATCATATTTTGAGGTTACAAACTACCGCATGGCAACTGTTGCACTTGCACAGACAAGCCTTAGAGGCATCATAGGCGATATGGAGCTTGATGAGGTATTATACAACAGGGAACTTATAAACAACAAATTAAGAGACATACTCGATCGCGAAACAGACCAGTGGGGTGTTAAAGTAGAGCGTGTCGAGATAAAAGAGGTTGATCCGGTCGGTACAGTCAAACAGGCAATGACTGAACAGACCGCCGCAGAAAGAGAGAGACGTGCTGCAATATTAAGAGCAGACGGAGAGAAACGCTCTGCAATACTTACTGCAGAAGGAAAGAGACAGTCAATGATTCTTGAAGCAGAAGGTGACAGGCAGAGCAAAATATTACGGGCAGAGGGAGACAGAAAATCAAGTATACTTCAGTCACAGGGAGAGGCACAGGCTTTAAGGATTCTTTCGCTTGGTTCAAGACCGCTTGATAAAAAAGCAATAACTGTATTGTCACTTAATGCTCTAAAGCAGATGGCTGACGGTCAGGCCACAAAAATTATTTTCCCGTTCGAGATCTCAAGCTTAATTAAACAGAGCGCCAGATTCCTTGGCGCTGAAGAGGAAGACCTTGCTGACACCACCTGGAAAGATTTCGACCTGGATGAGTCAATTCTTGGAAAGTCCCCTGCCGAAGAGGACATTGCAGATGCATCGGAGGCTTTAAAGGATATTGAAAAGAATATGCAAAATCTGGTTGACCCGACATTACCGCCGGAAGATACAGATAATAAGGAAATCCTCAAATAATCCAAACAATTTTTTTGGAAAAAAACTAAAAAATCAGGCAATTGATTTATACAGAATATTTATGAATATTCCTTACAGTTTTTTATTGTAATTTTTGCATTTGGTCAAAAAAAAGTAATGATAAAAATTATAGACTTTTTTTAAATCGCTAAAAGATATGGAACTGCAATAATTGATACCACAACAATAATCATAAACCAGCTTATTGCTGCGACTACATAATTGGCATAATCCTTTGAAAGTTTTCTCTTTTCAACAATCTTTTTCACACCCTCCTGCATTATATACCCGCCA
>NZ_JBSREC010000119.1:0-9628 GCF_055145805.1 Methanomicrobium sp.
TTGCATAATGTAACATGTCTAAAGTAATCAGAATTCAGGAAGACGCAATAGAGATTGTACTAAAATATGGAAATACAGTAAGTGAAGGTATTAGGACAATGGAAAAACTCCTAAAAAAACAAAAGTCAGGTATTGATATTGAAGATATAAGACTCTTAATAAAAGAAGAATTTGAAAACATCAGGAGATACTGAATTTTGAAATATAATGTGCAATTATCATTAAACTTCTTAAATTCTGAAAAAAAAATATTAGACAGGATATATGAGGTGAAAACAGCCGCTCCCTATTTGAAATATCCTGACAAACCTGAGATAATTGTATTTCAGATTAATCTTAGCGATAAAGATCAATTTAAAAAATTTTTAACTGTTACAACAAATTGTTTTAAAAATGTCAGATATCTCCCTTTTAAGATAAATGGGTGGAAAAAGCACAATGAAAAAGGAAATCATCGTTTGTTTTTTTCAGTTGGGACTCTTGGTGAAAGTGAAGAGATATTTCAAAAATTAAAAAATGATTTGGCAAACTGTGGAATTGACGCAAATTTCAGGTTTCACAACAAGGAAGACAATTATAATATTCTGATAGCGGAAAGTAAAAATTATGCTGAAATTGAATTTTTATGGAAAATTCTTGGAGAAAAAATCTCGTTTTTCTCAAAAATATTATTCGAAACTATATACAGGATAAATAAAAGGCCGATTCATACTCCCAGAAATTTTTGTTACTCATTTGATATATTAAACATAATTATTAACAGAGACAATAAAAAATACCGTGAATATAGTCTTCCAATCCAGGAATGGATCCGTCCGGATGATAAAAAAATAATAAATAATATTTTGGAAAAATACAGGATTGTTAAAAATTATCAGCTATCTCAAATCAATCATAACTCAGATAAAATAAATACAGAAAAGATCTATGTAACATCAGATCTTCATCTGGATCATAAAGATATAATAGATATGACTGCCCGTCCTTTTGGAGCAAATGATCTTAAATTGATGAATGAGACTCTTATATCCAACTGGAACCTTACTGTAAATCATAAAGACACTATAATTTTTGCAGGCGATCTGACATATAACGCTGATTTTTCAACATTCCAAAGATATTTAGAGAGATTAAACGGAAAAAAAATATTTGTCAGAGGAAATCATGATAAAATCAATTGTGAATCATTTCCTGAATATGAAATAAATTATAAGAATATTAAATTTTTATTTGTTCACAATCCAAAAGATGCTCCGAAAAATTATGACGGATGGATAATTCACGGTCATACACATAACAGCAGAATGTGTGACTACCCGTTTATAAATTTCATAAACCGGACAATCAATGTATCCTGTGAACTTACAGAATATCGCCCGATAGAACTAAATGAAATTGTCAGGATACTTAAGCAGTACCGGAAAAGAGGGATTAATAGTATTTATTCTATTGATAGAATCAGGTATTTGGAAAGTGATTTTTAAACAATTTAAATTAGGTTTTATTCAATTCTTGTAGATATCTTTTATACCTCAGGCCATGGTAATAACAATTCCAAAAAAAGCAATAATTGCAGGAAATGCACTTAATATAATTTTGGGAAAATTTGCAAATGCAAATATTTCAAAAATTATTGATATATAACCTCCACTACAGATAATTGCAGTAAATATAGCCACACTGTTTGCAGGTATTGCATCAAATTTAATTTCTGGTTAAATAGAAATTGCAACAATAAAAAAAATTATTTTATTTTTTAAAACGCCAGTGGTTACCAGGAATAGATATTTCAAATCTAACTCCTTTTTTGTAAAAACCATTCTCTATTATAGATATACCTGTAATATCAAGAATTTCACGTGTTAAGTACAGGCCAAGACCTGTATTGGATCCGACTCCTTTTTCAAATATTGTCTTTTTTAGATCATCAGGGATACCTATGCCGTTATCCCCTATAATCAGGATGCCTGTGTCTTCTTTTTGAAGGAAATTAACAATTATTTCAGTCATATTTCCACCATGACGAAGTGAATTTTCAAATATATTAAAAATTACTTTGTTAAGCATAGGATCTGCATAGACTTCAAGCCCTGAAATATTTGTTTTAACAGAAATTTTATCAAATATCGTATTTTGGATTACCTTTTTGACGACACTGTCTATATTTTGCCATGCAGCAGACTCAGTTCCAAGCTCTTCATAATCCTTTGTAAATCCAATCTGTTTTTGGATTGTATCTGTTGCGTTTAATATAATATTTATGTAATTCCCGGTTTCATCTTCTGGAGAAATATTTCCGTCAAGACTTATCAGATCTCCGGCCAGTTTAATTGCTGTAACCTGGTTTAAAATATCATGCCGTGTTATTGAAGAAAGGAGATTTAGTTTTTTATTTGCCTGAATAAGAGCTTTTTTTGATTTTTTGCTCTCGGTAACATCTACCAGAGTCTCAACAATACCTGTGACCTCGCCTTTTTCATTTGTTACAGGATTTGTTTTCAGGTGAAGTATTCTTCCTTTCGAATCTGTAATCTCTGATTCAAGCGCTTTTCCAGTGACTAAAGTTTGTTTTGCGATACAGCCCTCACAAACAGTATTTGCTCCAAAAAATATTTCATAACAGGGTTTTCCTGCCATATCCTCAGGATTTAAATCAACCAGTAATCCTGCTGAATTGTTTGCTCTTATTATTCTGAATTTTTCATCCAAAAATATTATTCCTTCACTCACTCCGTTAAGTATAAGCGAAGTTAGTTTCTCCGAGTTTTTTATAGATTCCTCATATTGTTTTCTCTCTGTAATATCTCTCGAAAAATGGCATGAGTATTCTTCCTCATTGAAACTGATATAATTCATAATGGCTTCAACAGGATATGTTGTCCCGTCTGATCTTTTATGGATGGTTTCAACATCTATATGTCCTTTCTTTTGAATATGTGCCCAGCATTTATCCCATATTTCTTTTGATAATTTAGGATTTATTTCAAAAATATCCATATTCTGAATTTCTTTTGCTGTATACCCTAAAGATTTGCAGACTGCACTATTGAAATATGTAAAAAAGCCTTCCCTGTTAGTAAAATAAATCTCTTCCGGATCAGTATCTATTGAAAACTGAGTCAACAGAAGTTTTGTTTCTGTTATTTTCTGTTTGTTTCTAAGATATACGATTACAAACGAAACTGTAAGAAAAACAACAGAACGAATTGCAGCTGCTATTAATTCTACCTGATTATCTGAATAGAAGAATATAGTGATGAAAAGGTAAACTAGTGTTAGAATTATAGAAAAATAAAAACCTTTTTTTAAATAAAGATATGAAGCAAGAATTATAGGAATATAATATATGTGAGGAAAAATTGACGTTATTCCTTCACTCATACTTAAAATTGTTAAAAAGATTGCCAATGCTGTAGACAGGGGGATGAAGAAAGCCAAAACTTTAAAAATATCAATGGTTTTAATTAGCTCAGTCAATTTTTTAAAACCATAATGCATTTAAAATTATATCTTTTTTTTAGTAATTAAATTAAACCAAATCAACATAAAAATCCGGCATCTACATTTTTTTATTGCTTCCGACAATTTCATTTATCACATTTTCGCAAATATCAGCTGAATAATCAGCAACCCTTCTGATGCTGTCAGAAATATTTACAACATTAATTGCAACTGCTGCCTCTAAGATCATCGATTCAGTATTAATTTCTTCACAATATTCTTCAATATATTCTGAATCTACAATAGACTGGTTTGCTTTTATTATATCAGCACTAAAAAATGAATCCATACCTGTATTAAATATTTTTATTGAATTTGAGCTCACATTTTCAATATTAGTCAGAATATTGTCCGGGATTTTTTTACCGGATAATTTTTTTATATTTTTTGCAATTTTACTTGCATGGTCACCCACACGCTCAATTATTCTGCTTGTAAGGAAGAAATGAACGGCAGTCTCACTTGAAATATCCATCTTTCTTGAAAGATTTACATCATTTAGGATAAGATTAGTCTGTCTCCCGATAAGCCAGTGAAGGCGGTCCACATCATTATCACGTAAGATTACATTTTTTGCAAGATTTTCATCATTTTCCTTAAGTGCAAAAATAGCATCCTGGTGCATTTTAGTGACAATTACAGACATTCTGGATAAAGTATTTTTAATAGGCATCTCGGAAGGATTGAGAAGATCTTTTATAAGAACCATATTTTTTGTTTCTTCAACAACTTCCTGGCCTATTGCCATACTTGTAAATTCACGTATAACTTCATTTGCAAAAGGAGGCATTCTTCCCTGTGCCTGAATTTTCATTGAAGTATAACCGGAAATATATGCGCCAATCATACACCGTAAAAAAAATACTTTGTCTGTAGAAGAATTTACTTCACATTCCCATTCTTTTTGGATCTGATCTCCGCTTGTGTTAGGCGTTATAAGGAGAGTACCATCATCCTGCTCAATAAGTCCGATAGGATCATTTTTTTCTATTTTACTCTTTTTCACCCAGTTTTTTGGTAAAGAAACAATATATGAAGACCCCCCGCTCATCTGAACTTTACGTACATCCATATACTGGTTTCTATATTTCAACCTATAAAATATATTTCAATCATATCTTTATATGGATGTACAGGCGGATTGTATTCTATTTCGAGAATGCCTTTATATACTCATCTCAAATTATGTATTGGAGATAGAAAACCTATGAATTCAGGAAAAAAATTTGGTTTGACAATTATTGCAATTGTAGCAGCAGTAATATTTGCAGTATTTATATGTGGATGCACAGGAACAGGCGATAAATCAGTTATTCCTTCAAAAACTGCAATTGAGACGCTTACAGTCACAGGTTCTACTACAGTTCTGCCAGTCGGACAGGCAGCTGCTGAAGAATTTATGATTGATAATGCAAATGCAGATATTCAGGTATCCGGCGGAGGTTCGAGTGTGGGAGTTCAGGCCGTTGGAGAGAAAACAGCAGACATTGGAATGGCTTCCCGTGAACTTAAAGATTCTGAGAAAGAAAAGTATCCAAATCTGATTCAGCATGTGGTTGCAAGAGATGGAATAGCTTTGATTGTTTACAAGGATAATTCAGTTTCAGATATTACACTTGATGAAGTCAAAAAAATATATCTGGGGAAGATTACCAACTGGAATGAAATTGGCGGCAAAGATATGACAATTGTTGTTGTGGGTCGTGACAGTTCATCCGGAACAAGAGAATTCTTCTATGAAAAAGTTATGAATAAAGAGGATTTTGTATCAACACAGCTTGAAAAGAATTCAAACGGCGCTGTAAAACAGACAGTTGCACAGACTCCCGGCGCAATAGGATATGTCAGTATGGGATATCTTGATGAGACCGTTAAAGGGCTCAATATTGACAGTAATGGTGCAATAATTGAACCTACGATTGAAAATGTTCTGAATGGCAAATATCCTGTGGCAAGGGGACTTAACATGTTTACAAACGGACAGCCTGCAGGACTTGCAAAAGAATATCTTGACTTTTTACTGGGACCTGACGGACAGGCAATAGTTGCCAAAGAAGGATACGTAACAGTAGCTTAAAAAACTCTGATGAGATTTTGTTGAGAGAATAGAATAACACCAAAAAAAGAATGCAAAAAAGTCCTGAGAAAAAATTTCTCAAACTTTTTTTTAGATTTTTGTGGATATTACGAGGATATGGAAAATAATCTTTGATATATTCCTAAAAATTCTATGCATTCTTTTTTTAAATTTTTTGGATTTAAAAGCAAATGAGCAGTACAACACACAAATTATCTTTCAAAAATAATGAAAGATCTGATGTTCTTAGACGCCTTTCTGAAAATTCAATAAAAACCCTCCTGTTTATTACTGCTATTTTTGCAGTTCTTACAGTATTCTTTATTCTGGTTTTTTTGTTAAAAGAAGCAGTTCCTGCTTTTGAAACAATAAATCTGTATGATTTCATATTTGGTTCTGTATGGAACCCGACAGGACAAAATCCTCAATATGGAACTTTACCTTTATGGGTTGGTACACTTCTTGTAACAATTGGTGCAATGGTTATTGCAACACCTCTTGGAATTGGAAGCGCAATATATCTGGCCGAGATTGCACCTTTCAGAGTCAAAAAAATAATTAAACCTGCAATAGAGCTTCTTGCAGGGATTCCTTCAGTTGTTTATGGATTTTTTGGTCTGGTTGTCCTGACAGACTGGCTTAGAATTACATTTGATGTACCCTCAGGCGAATCATGGCTTGCAGGTTCAATTCTTCTTGGGGTTATGGCTTTGCCCACAATAATCAGTGTTTCCGAAGATGCAATAAGTGCAGTCCCCGTTGGATATAAAAATGGTTCATTAAGTCTTGGTGCTACACACTGGCAGACCATAAGCAGGGTATTAATTCCTGCTTCACTTTCAGGCATCACTGCTGCAATCATTCTTGGAATGGGCAGAGCAATTGGAGAAACAATGGCTGTTTTAATGGTCACAGGAAATGCGGCCATTATTCCTAATCCAATCACAAATGTGCTTTCCCCTATTAGAACACTCACAGGAACGCTTGGAATAGAGATCGGCGAAGTTGCAGTGAACAGTGAACATTATTATGCTCTTTTTGGCGTAGCTGTTCTTCTTCTGTTAATTACTCTTGCAGTAAATCTGGGATCAGTTTTTATCATAAAAAAACTGGGAAGTTCACAGAAAAGAGATTCTAAAAAATTTAAAAAAATACTAAGCCTTAAAAATCTTATGCCCTGGTCAGGCACAAAGGATATAAAAATTGCAGTTCACTCCTGTTTAATTTTATTATCAGGGTTAATTGGAGGATTTCTTGCGGCAGTTATGCTTTTAGCATTAATTATTGGCATATATATAATCTCCAAAATAACTCCTAAAAATTCCCAGAAATTAGCATTTAGATTATTGTATCTTTCGACAGGAATTGTTCTTCTTGCTCTTGCGATAATACTCTTTAATATAATATCAAACGGTCTTCCGGCAATATCCTGGGAATTTCTGACTCAGGCTCCAAGAAGTCTTGGAAGAGCAGGAGGAATTTTCCCTGCAATTTTAGGTACCCTGTATCTTGTTGCCGGTGCAATTTTATTTGCTCTTCCAATTGGCGTTGGTGCAGCAATATATCTTATTGAATATACGAAAGAGAACAGAATTACATCAATAATTCGTTCAGGAATAGATCTCCTGAACGGAACGCCTTCTATCGTTTTTGGTTTATTTGGATTTGCATTTTTGGTCATATATATGGATCTGGGTGTCTGTCTTCTTGTCGGTCAGATAACTCTGGGACTTATGGTTCTTCCAACAATCATAAGAACAACTGAGGAAGCACTCAAAAGTGTTCCGCAGTCTGTCAGGCATGGCAGTCTTGCTCTTGGTGCTACTAAATTGCAGACTGTCAGAAAAGTAGTTCTTCCGCCGGCACTTCCGGGAATTATTACAGGTACAATTCTCTCTATAGGAAGAGCGGCCGGTGAAACAGCACCGATTATGTTTACAGCAGTTGTTTTCTCATCCAGATTTTTACCTACATCAGAATTTGAGCCTGTAATGGCACTTCCATATCATCTGTTTGTTCTTTCAACAAATGTTCCTGGTGCACAGACAAATCAGTACGGAACAGCGCTGGTACTTATTGGATTGGTTGTACTTGTGTATATGTTTGCAATTCTAATTCGAAATCATTATCAAAAATCAATAAAATGGTGAATCAAAAATGGGTAATCAGGAAATAATACTACAAACAAAAGATCTTAATCTTTTCTATGAAGAAAAACAGGCACTGAAAGATGTAGATATAAAGATTTATAAAAACAATGTAACAGCTCTTATCGGCCCTTCAGGCTGTGGGAAATCAACACTTCTAAGATGCTTCAATCGTATGAACGATCTTGTGGATAACTGTAATATTAAGGGTGAAATCCTGTATCATAATACAGATCTGTATTCCTCCGGAACTGATGTTGTTCATATGAGAAAGAAGATAGGAATGGTCTTTCAGCATCCAAATCCTTTTCCAAAATCCATATACGATAATATTGCCTATGGCCCGAGAGTGCATGGTATAAAAGATAAAAAAATACTGGATGATATTGTTGAAAAATCACTAAAAAGGGCTGCATTATGGGAAGAAGTGCATGACAGACTATATGATCCTGCAATGGGACTTTCAGGAGGTCAGCAGCAAAGGCTTTGTATTGCAAGAACACTTGCAGTAGAACCTGAAATAATTCTAATGGATGAACCATGTTCAGCGCTTGATCCAATTGCAACCACAAAAATCGAATCACTAATTGATGCATTAAAAAGAGACTACACAGTCATTATTGTAACCCACAGTATGCAACAGGCTTCCAGGGTGAGCGATTTTACAGGATTCATGTATCTTGGAGAGTTAATTGAATTTGGAAACACTCAAAAAATATTTTCTGCACCGGATATTGAACTTACAAATAATTACATTACTGGAAGATTTGGATAAAAAGGAGGCACAGATATGGCAGATAAATTTCATGAAGAAATAAGTAAACTAAAAAAACTGACGGCAGAGATGGGACATTTTTCTATTCATATGTTCTCTGATTCTCTTAAAGCACTTAATAATCTTGACGAGAATCTTGCAATAGATGTTCACTCCAGAAAAAAAAGACTTTCAGAATACAATAAAAAAATAGAAGAGGATAGTATTCGTCTTCTTATCCTGTTTCAGCCTGTTGCAGATGATCTAAGAACTATAACCTGTATAAATCAGCTGAACACTTCTTTTTACAGGGTTGGAAGAAATGCAAAAGCAATTTCAAATTTTATAGAGGATATGCCCGGAATGAATCATCTGGGAATTATGAGTTCTATATGTTATATGGCAGAATGCGTTATATCTATGCTTTCTGATTCATTATATGCATTTGAAAGAAATGATGTAAATTTCTTAAAGACATTTGCCAAACGTGAAGAAGATGTTGACAATCTTCAGAAAATGATTTTCCGTGAGAGTATTACATATATGATGGAAGATAACAGAACAATATCAACCTGCATTGAATATGTTATGGTTTCAAGATACCTCGAGAGAATGGGAGATCATGCATGTCTCATGGGTGAAAAAATATATTTCATGATAAAAGGCAAAATTATTGATATAAATTGATATACATCAAATGGAAGGGAATGCCATGCCTGATAATGAACCTGATTGTCGCAAGCTTTTCATAAACAGGGAACTCTCCTGGATAGAATTTAATCGTCGGGTTCTTGAGGAGGCAAAAGATGATCGTCATCCTTTGCTTGAAAGAATTAAATTTCTCTCAATATATTCCAGTAACCTCGACGAATTCATGATGATTCGTGTCTCGGGTCTTAGGCGACAGATAAAAGGAGGAGTTTTGAAATCGCCTCCGGATGGTCTTACTCCTACAGAGCAGTTAACCAGGATTAGAAAAGAAATAAAGACTCTGATAAACGAATCAGATGGTCTGTGGCGTGATGTTCTTCTAAAATCCCTGACAGAAAACAAAATATACATACACAAATTCCGTGAACTTTCAAAGAAGCAGAAATCATGTCTCAAAGAATATTTTGAAGACGAGATATTTCCTGCGCTTACTCCTAT
>NZ_JBSREC010000120.1:0-5753 GCF_055145805.1 Methanomicrobium sp.
TTATGATAAAGTAGTTGATAAAATAGTAAAAAAATGCTTTCCGGGCAATAATATAATCTGTGTGAAATATTTCTTCTCTTCAAAAAAGTTATGTGACTGCTCAGAAAAAAAAGGGATCAGGATTCTATTATTCCGCCAATCAGATCAATATTTCTCTGGTATTCACCGAGATCACCATTATTAAGCGCCTTCTGTGCACTGTCATAAATTTTGGCAATCCTGTTTAGCTTATCCAAAACCTCACTGCTGACAACTAAAACCTCTTCACCCTCACCGATGCCCTCTCCGGCACCTCCAACAGGCTGTTCAACAGCAATATCTCCGAATATCTCATCCAGTGCTTCTGCAAGAGTATCCTTCATAGTCAGGCGATCGTTATATGCAACAATCACACGCTTAAGCTGTGGAAGTGTTCCCTTCTCTGTTGCCTCAAGATAAAGCGGCTCAACATAAAGTATTGAGTTCTCAATCGGAATTATTAGTGTATTGCCCCTTAAAACCGATGACCCTGACTGTGACCACAATGTAATATCCTGTGATATTTCAGTGTCCTGATCAATTCTCGCCTCAATCTGCATAGGGCCGTATGTCAGCTCCTGCTTTGAGAACTGATAGACCACAATACCGCCGTAATTTGGTGTATCAGACCTTATGGCCATCCATGCAATCAGATTCTCCTTACTGCGTGGCGTAAACGGCAGCATCTGGATGAACTCCTCAGACTCTTCGCCCGGAAGTTTCATGATAACATAATAAGGCTCCATTCTCTGCCTTGAACCCCTGTACACCTCATCCGGCACACTCCAGGCATCTTCCCGGTTATAAAACACCCTTGGATCTTTCATATGATACAGTGAATAGACTTCAGACTGAACATTAAAAATGCCGGCCGGATATCTGACATGGCTGCGGAGGTCTTCAGGCATCTCTGAAAAGTCCTTAAATACGCCCGGAAATATTTTGTCATATGTCTGAATCAGAGGATCCTTATTGTTTACAGTATAATATGAAATATCTCCGTTGTAAGCGTCAATTACAACTTTAACACTGTTTCTGATATAATTGAACTTTTCATATTCAGAAGTCTGAATCGTTGCCGAATACGGGAATTTATCTGTTGTGGTATAGGCATCAATTACCCAAAAGAGCCTTCCTTCTGAAACAACGATGTACGGATCTGAATCATATGATAAAAACGGTGCAATAATAGCCGTACGTTCCAGAATATTCCTGTTCATAAGAATTCTGCTGTCAGAATCAAGGCTTCCGGAAACCAGAAGTTCAACAGACTTAAACTTAATGGCATAAATGAGCCTCTGAATTATCCCGGATAACTCAACACCTCCGGCTCCCTGATAAGTTGTGTAAATATTGTCATCACTTGAAGGATAATCAAATTCTTCTGTTTTGGTCATAACAACAGAATAGTCATCAAGACCCTCGCCGTAATAAATTCCAGGCTGGTTGAGGCTGATATAATCAGAACTCGGAGGGATGTCCTTTAAGTAAAAATCAGGCAGACCCTCTTTTGATACAACATCGACCGGACTCATGACAGCCCCGTAGCCATGGGTATAAACCAGATGGGTATTGACCCAGGTCTGTGCCTGCGTCGGAAGATCCTTGATATTCATCTCCCTTGCCGAGACCAGGACCTCTTTATAGCTGTCATCGAAGGTATAGCGGTCAACGTCAATGTCATTGAATTCATAATAAGTTCTGAAGAGCTGCAGCTGCTCATATGTAGTCTTTAAAGGGCGCCAGTCCCAGAGACGGATATTTTCAACAGTTGCACTGTTCTTAATAATATCCGTTGTTGTCAGATTATAATCAACAGTGAACTGCCTCTCATCAACACTATCAAGGCCGTATGCAGCCAGAGTGCTGTTGATATTATATGAAAGATACTCTTTTTCAAGATTAAACTCGTTTGGAGATACAATCAAAGTCTGGACACCACCACCGATTACCAGTCCGATAACTGCAACTGCAATAAAAATGATGATGCCATATTTAAGGACTTCAGGCCTGCGCAGTTTTTCGTTTATCAAAAATCCGATTCCAATCAAAAATGAGACTAATGCTAAAACCACCATAACCGGAAGTGTAACTGTCGCATCAGTATATCCGACACCAAATACAGTTTCTCCGGGAGTGAACAACAGGTCATAGCGTGAAAGCCAGATTCTTGCTGATATTGCTGAAAACAGGAAAAACAGCAGGACACTGAGCTGCGGGATGAAAGAGTCTATCTTAATCCGGCCCTTAAATTCAGTTACAGGATATTCATTGAAATTAAGGGTTATAATTTTTGATTCCAGCAGATAACCAAGGAATGATACAATTATCGAAAATATGACGACTCCGATGAAAAAATTTACAATCAGGTTAAAAAACGGGAGTGAAAATACATAAAATCCTACATCAAGTCCGAAGATAAAATCAGATATGCCGAAAGGTTCCTGGTTTAAAAACATCAGCACAGTCTTCCACTGTGATGATACTGATACACCACCAAAAAGTGCCCCAAGGCCACAGACTAAAATCAACAGCCTTTTGTTTAAAACCGAAACGTCACTTACGTTTGCCGCAGACTTAAGAGAAATTCTGGCGTTAATGTAACTAAAACCAAAGATAACAACTGCTGCAATTATTCCGAGAATTACTGATACTAATATTATGTTTAAAAAAATGCCGGCATAGCCGACAGAATCAAACCAGTAGTAATCACCCAGAAATGAAATTAATGCCGCAAATACTATAATAATTATTACAGGTATTACTGCGAGATATTGAGATATTTTCATAATACAGGTACAAGATAAATACGGAGATACTTAAAGCCATAACATGTATTCCAATCCCGACATGTTACTGGTCAGGTTCATCTGTCGGGTACATTTCAGCTGTGAAGAAAAAAGCTATGCCGGTATCCTGATTAATAAGAGGTGTATCCGGTGAAATTTAAAACCCTCTGAAGTATGTCAGCACTGTCTGATAATTTATAGAGAAATTATTTCACTAAAACAATCTCTGCTATGAGATAATGCCTTTTGTGGGATGTAATTCTAACTTTTAATTTTTTTCCAAGAGGGATATTCTCCTTTATCACAATATTGTTGTAGGATTTGTCTCTTGCAATGACGCTGCCCTCCTTTTTCTGCTCGGTGACTGCGACATCAAGAGTTTTGCCAATCATTTTACTGTTGTTTTCATCGTAGATTTTGTTTGCGGCAATTGTCAAAGCTCTTGATCTGTTCTTCTTTACCCAGTCAGGAAAATCTTTGTATTCAGCTGCCGGAGTTCCCTCTCTTACAGAAAAACGTGTTATATTGACCTTTGTCGGTTTTGTTATGTTTAAAAGCTCCAGAGTCTCTTCAAAGTCTTCGTCTGTTTCTGTCGGATAACCAACTATGAAATCGGTTGACATCCTCACATCAGGAATCTGTTCTTTGAATGCATCGACAACTTTTACATATTCGGATGCGGTATATCCTCTCTGCATGGTTTTTAGAACATTGTCTGATCCTGACTGAACAGGCAGATGAACAAATGAGTAGATCTTTTCAAGATTAAAAGCAGGAATGAGTTTTTCTGTAATCGGGATTACTGTTGCAGGATTCATCATCCCGACACGGACTGCAAAATCGCCTTCGATTTCGTTTAACGCATAAAGAAGGGCTGAGAGGTCTGTTCCGATATCCCTTCCCCAGGCGCTTACATCCTGCCCTGTAAGCTGAATCTCGGTTGCACCTTCATCAATCAGTCTTTTTGCTTCTTCAATAATTTTTTCAGATGTAAAGCTTTTAAGACGGCCTCTTGCATGCCTTGTTATGCAGTATGCACATTTTCCCAGACACCCTGTTCCCATCTGCAAAATACCCACATTTTTATCGACAACTGCTCCCACACGGTCGCTGCACTCATAGATCTTATCGGGCAGAATAATATGGATGTCAGGCCTGACTGACTCTAAAAGCTCTTTCTGAACAATCGGCATACACCCTGTGACATAGACCTCTTTGTCATGATATTCGTTAATTGCTTTTATCATGGCCCTTTCTGTCTGGGAGACGACAGTGCAGGTGTTGATTACAACTGCTTCACAGTCTTTTGGTTCTGCAACTGTACATCCCTGCAAGATTGCAATCTCTTTTATCTTCTCCGTATCAGCGAAGTTGAATGTGCAGCCGTAGGTCTCAAAATGGACTTTCTTTGATTTTAAGGTGTGCATTGAATACAGGAATATATTTGTATCCCAAGTGCAAAAAAGATGAGTTTTGTGCGGGTTTGAAAAAGATGGTTAATCCGCTTTCATTAAAAGCCAGGTCTTTGGTCCTGCCTTCTGAAATCTTACAAGAATGTATCTTCCTTTATATCTATCGCCGGTGAGAATAAATTCAATTTTTATATCGCTCCAGAAAAGGGTTTCGTATTTTCCGCTGTCATCAATTTTAATCTCCCCTGCACCATACCGACCTTTAGGTATTATTCCGCTGAAGTACAGTATATCAGTTCTGTGCTCCCCTGATTCTATTGCAAGCCGTTTCTCCTTTGAAACCATGGGAATTCCCTTTGGGAGCGCCCAGCACTTCAACACTCCGTCTCTTTCAAGTCTGAGGTCATAGTGGAGTGATTTTGCCTGATGTTCATGCAGAACAAATCTGAGACTTTTACCTTCTTCAGGGGACTTTTCAGTAATTATCATCTTCTGGATGATAATACTCATGATCTGTTTACAAAAAAACTTTTGTATGTGGCATAGCCATAAAGAAATATTTTATTAGAATTTCTGATTTAGTCTTTGTTTAAAAGGCCTCCAAAAGCTCCTCCGATTAAACCTAAGATTCCAAGCGTCACTGCAAGCACTGCAAGAATTATAATGTCAGCAACCGCACCTGCAAGAATTCCTGCTGCTCCAAACAAAGCCGCACCAAATATGAGTATCAAAACAGAAATGATAATTCCGCCGAATATGCCTGCACAAAAACCTGCCTTTGCACCGTTTGATACACCTTCGCCTGCTAAAAGTCCTGCTACAAATCCGCCGATTAAAGGCCCTAAAAGGCCTGCAACTCCTCCGTAATGTCCAAATGCCGAGCTCAGAACAACCATTGCGATGAATCCGATAAAAGCTGCGAACCAGAATCTCATGAAAATAATGGTGGTTTTAATTGAAAAAACCTTTTGGGAGGAAAAATCTTAAGAAAGACACGGACTGGATTTTTCCGGTTTTCTTCCTTTAGTTAACATTTCTTATGAAAATAGGCCTGGTTATTTTTTGATTCTGCTCTTTTGCCCAGCAGTTTATCTCTTTGAAAAGTTCGGTTCTGAAGAATTCGTCTTCATCGTAGAAATTTCTAAACACTCTCTCAAGGTCTCTTGAACGAACCTTTTCACCAGTTTTTGAGGGATAGTTGATGTTAATGTCTGTTAATAATGCACACATTAAGTCATGGCCCCGGCAGATCTGCATCGGATAATCAAAGTAATTTTCATTCTCCGACAGTTCAGATGAGAGTTTCTCTCTGAAGGTTTCAAATCTTGTCTGGTTTCGTTTGCAGATGAGTTCCATTAATTTTTCTTCATCCGGTTTAAGCGATGACGGATCTGTAAAATCCAGAAAAACATTCTTTTTTTTGCAGTTGATATGCTTGAAAGTCATCCTCATGTCATACTTTTCGTTTACATATAAAGAGAGGCCGATTAAGCGTGAACATTCGATAAGGCGGGTTAAAATGCTTCCTTCTCTC